>JBFWYF010000512.1:0-5816 GCA_050186685.1 Pirellulaceae bacterium | reverse complement strand
CGGCGGAATCGCCGATCAACTGTTCGGCCATGTTGATGATGAACAGTGGCCGGATTCTAAGTGGCAGCCCGTGCCTCGGATCTTGGGTGAACTATGGGCTGGGCAGCGTCAACGAGAACCTGCCCGGCTTCGTGGTCATGCTCGACCCGCGGGGCGGGCCCATCAGCGGTGCCAAGAACTGGAGTAGCGGCTTCATGCCCGCAACCTACCAGGCTACCGTCATGCGGTCGCAGGGCAGCCCGATCCTTGATCTGCGCCCCCCGGCCGGCATGTCGTCCGGGCTGCAGCGGGATCTCCTCGATACGCTGCGGGCATACAACGAGGACCACCTGGTTCAGCGGCAGGACAATTTGGATCTCGCCGCGCGGATCGCCAGCTACGAGCTGGCGTTCAAGATGCAAAGTTCTGCGCCCGAGGCGGTGGATCTGGGCCAAGAGTCCCAGCGGACTCTCGACATGTACGGTTTGAACAACCAGCGGACGGAGGTCTTTGGTCGCCAGTGCCTGCTGGCCCGCCGATTGGTCGAGCGGGGTGTTCGGTTCGTGCAGCTCTATTCGGGCGGCCATCATAACGATGCAAACTGGGATGCGCACGGCGATCTGGTCTACAACCATGAACTGCACGCCAGCGAAACCGATCAGCCTATTGCCGCGCTGCTCCAGGACTTGAAAGACCGCGGATTGCTCAAGGAAACGCTGATTGTCTGGGGAGGCGAGTTCGGACGGCAGCCTACGGCCGAATACGCGAAGGGCACTGGCCGGGATCACAACGCTTATGGCTTCACCGTGTGGCTGGCAGGCGGTGGTATCCGTGGAGGCACCAGTTTCGGGAAGACGGACGAGTTGGGCAGCGCCGCCGTCGAGGACCGTCTCCATGTAAAACACCTGCACGCGACGGCGCTGCATCAGCTGGGGCTCGACCCGAATCGTCTGTCGTACTTCTACAAAGGGCTCGACCAGAAGCTGGTCGGGGTCGAGGAAGTCGCTCCGGTCCGTGCAATCCTGGCGTGATCGAGGTAGCGGAAGTCACAAGACGACCGACGTCCTCCCATTCACGCGGCTCCGGCGGGGAGGCTCGCCGGTACGCCGTCCTCGGCTGGGGAGACCTCTGCAATAGTCATAGCCTCGGTGGGAATAACCGAAAGCGTTTATGCCTCGCTTTCCTTTCGATCCCTCAAGATGTGGCGGCCGCTTGAGCGTATGCGAAGCGTGAGCTATCGTCACGCAACGGGCTGACTCAGCCCACGTCGTACCTTAGCCGCGTATTGCGAGTGAGACATGAGCGATCCGTACTTCCAGACTCTATTCGCCGACCGCATTGGCGGAGCCCAGTACGGTAAGGGCACCGAGATCTATAAATTCGAGAAGATCAAGCGGGCCAAACGGAAAGCACTCGCCGAACATCCCGAACGGCCGCTCGTCGACTTCGGAATCGGCGAGAACGACGCAATGGCCCCAGCTGGCGTGCGGGCGCGGATGGTCGACGAGGTCAACCGACCCGAAAATCGCGGCTATGCGGACAATGGGATCGCCGAGTTCCGCGAAGCGGCGGCTCGCTTCATGCATCGCCACTTCGGCGTGCAATTGGATCCCTCCACCGAAGTAAACCACTGCATTGGCTCGAAAACCGCCCTGGCCCTGCTGCCAGCCTGCTTCATCAACCCCGGCGACGTGACTTTGATGACCGTCCCCGGCTATCCGGTCGCCGGCACGCATACTCGATACTACGGCGGCACCGTCTACCGGCTCCCTCTGCTCGCCCAGAACCAGTTTTATCCCGATCTCGCCTCGATTCCCGCTGATGTGCTCGCCCGCGCCAAGCTGCTGGTGCTCAACTATCCGAACAGCCCCACGGGACAGGTGGCGACGCGCGACTTCTATGAGCGCGTCATCGAGTTCGCCCACAAGCATCGATTGATCGTCATCCAGGACGCGGCCCATATGATGCTCTCCTACGAGGGCCCGCCTCTCAGCTTCCTATCCGTACCAGGTGCACGCGAGGTGGGGGTCGAAATCCACTCCTTGTCCAAGGGTTGGGATATGATCGGCTGGCGGATCGGCTGGGTCTGCGGCCACCCGCGCATCGTGCAGGCGTTCGCCGATGTCAAGGACAATAGCGATTCCGGCCAGTTCATGGCCATCCAGAAAGCGGCCGCCTCGGCGCTGGACGACGACTCCATCCCGGAACAGACCCGTACGAAATACCGGCGACGGCTCGAAAAGCTGGTGGCCACTCTGACTCGCTGCGGCTTCCAGTGCCGGATGCCCGGCGGGACCTACTTCCTGTACGTGCCCGCTCCCAAAGGGCTGGCCGGCGGCCCGTCCTTCGAGACGGCCGAAGCAGCCAGCCAGTACCTGATTACGCAGCAGTCGATTGTAACGGTCCCCTGGGACGACGCAGGGCCGTTCCTGCGGTTCTCGGTCACCTACGAGGCGACCGATGAAGCGGCGGAGGACCGGCTGATGGCCACCGCGGAAGAGCGGCTGAAGCAGATTCAGCCGGTTTTCTAGGATCGCACCGCTCAGCCACCGCCAGCAGGTCGAACCTGCGAGCCGGCCAAGCCTGTCAGGTCGTCGCCCAATTCGCGGCGGATCTCCGCCGCCATTGTCGAGAGCCGTTTCACTACGTCGGGATGCTCCGCGGCAAGATTCCGCGTCTCGCCCGGGTCGACGCTCAGGTCGAACAACGACAACTCGAGCGATTGCACCGCGTAGCCGTGCCGCGAAGCAATTCCGCGAATGCCGGACTGCTGGATCGACTTGGGTTGCAGGTTCCCGAAGTTCGCCGGCTTGCCGCCTCGTCCCGGCGGGCCGTCCACGGTCAGGTATTCGTGCGGAAAGTGAAGCTTCCACGTTCCGCTTCGCACCGCTTGCAGCGCCGTTCCTTCGTAGAAGAACAACGCCTCGTGTGGCGACTTGGCTCCTGCTTCGCCTCGGATTACAGGCAGAATATCGCGTCCGTCGAGCCGCGTATCGGGCAAGTCAGCGCCTGCCAAGCGGGCGAACGTCGGCAACAGGTCGATGCTCATACAGGGTTCGGCACAAACTCGGCCCGCGGGAACATGCCCCGTCCACCGCATGATACACGGCACGCGCACCCCGCCCTCGAACGTCGTGAGTTTGCCTTCGCGCAGCTTTCCCGCCGAGCCCGCATGCTCGCCGTACGACAGGAAGGGACCGTTATCCGACGCGAAGATGATTAACGTGTTGTCGTCCAATCCGCAGGCATGAATGGCCGAGACGATCTGGCCGATCGACCAGTCGATCTCCTCGATGACGTCGCCATACAGGCCCGACGGCGAGCGGCCGCGGAATGCATCCGACGCGAAAATCGGCACGTGCGGCATGACGTGGGGGACATACAGAAAGAACGGCTGGTTCCGGTGACGCTCGATGAACTTCACCGCTCGCTCGGTAAAGCGGCGAGTAAACTGGGATTGGTCGAGATCCGACTCCGCGACTTTTTCGCCGTCGTAAAGTGGCAGCGGAGGCATGTCCTTCACAACCGGGTGGTACTTGCTGTTGTCATTCGAGTAGGGAATGCCGAGGTACTCGTCGAATCCGTGCCGCACCGGATTGAACTCGGGAAGCGTTCCCAGATGCCATTTACCAAAAATCGCGGTGGCATATCCGCGGTCGTGAAGCAACTCCGGGATCAGTCGCTCGTCCGGATGAATACCGACGCGACTCGTATGGTTCAGTGCCCCGGAAAGGCTGACTCGATTCGCGTAGCAACCCGTCATCAGCGCCGCGCGGGACGCGGTGCAAACGGCTTGAGCCACGTAGAAATCGGTGAAGCGCGTCCCCTGCTGAGCGAGTTGATCGAGGTGCGGCGTCCGAAACCGCGTGGCCCCAAAGCAGCCGACGTCCCCGTACCCCTGGTCGTCTGTGAAAATCAACACCACATTGGGGGGCCGCTCCGGCGTCTCCGCCGCCAACCGTGTACCGGCCACGCCGCTGGCCATGACAGCCACCGCTACGCACCACCGGATTCTCGCGGCAATCGTTCGTTGATGGGGCACGCGTCGCATGGACCGAGTTCCTTTCCGCTCAGCGAGTCCTGGGTGAAACATAGGTAATGGGATCGGCGACTCCGGCGTCTGCAAATCCTTTCAGTCGCAGCAAGCAGGCGTCGCACTGCCCACATGCCACACCGTCCGGACGCGGATCGTAGCACGTCGTCGTCAGGCTGTAGTCGACGCCCAGCTCACGTCCCCGCTGAATAATCTGGGCCTTCGTCAACTTGATCAGCGGCGTGTGAATGTGCAATCGGGACTGCCCGGTCACACCTGCTTTCGTAGCCAGGTTCGCCATAGTTTCGAAGGCCGCTATGTACTCGGGTCGGCAATCCGGATAGCCACTGTAGTCGACGGCGTTCACGCCAAGAAAGATATCGTGGCTGCCAAGCACTTCCGCCCAACCCAAGGCGAACGAGAGAAAGATCGTGTTCCGTGCCGGAACGTACGTGACGGGGATGTCGCGGTCCATCTCCTCCAGCGCCCGTCCCTTGGGGACGGCGAGGTCCGACGTCAGTGCCGAACCACCGAACGACCGCAGGTCGATGTCCAACACCAGATGCCGTGCCACGCGAGCATGCCGCGCGACTCGCTGAGCGGCGGCCAACTCGACGGAGTGCCTTTGTCCATAGCGGAACGAAAGCGCGTACGACTCAAAACCCTCGGCCTGAGCGATGGCCAGCACGGTGGTCGAATCGACTCCGCCGCTGAGCAACACCACGGCTTTGCGCTGGCCGGTCATCTGCGAGACTTCCTCCATAACTTCACCGCCGTCGCGGAATGCTCCCGACATCCGTCCGCCTCGTCGTGGACGTCGCCAGGCTTCCGACGTACTTCGCGTACGCCTCCCCCTTCCGAGTTTCATGCTGGGTCAAATCGTTCAGCCCGCAGCCGCAGTCGAAGACGGCGTACCCGCGCGTCTCGCTTCCGGAGCCGGCTGAATGGGTCATTCATCGACCAGCCATTGTTGCATCTCAGTATACGGCGGAATTCCGCCCATTCAGCGGGCTCCTGAGAGATTCCGAAATAATAACGTTCGGCGAGGGGCTTCTGAAACCTTGAGGGGCCAGTGATTCAAGAGAACGGCCGGTGCCGCAGGGCAATTGCTTGGGCGTTCACGACGAACCGGGTCATCCGTTTCTGGATTGGAACTTTGGGTGGCCGCTGTAGCGCACCTTTCTACGTTGTTGGTGGTTCAAGAGCCTCTCCCCCAACATGGTTCGCTCCCTCCTCCCAGGCACTTGCCGCGAAAACGGCCGGCGTCGCAGGGAAGCCTCATCGGCAAGTGCCTGGGGGGAGGGTCGGGGCGGGGGCTTAGTGGCAGGACTTCGCCTAGGTGGTGTGCAATCCACCCACCAGGCGCCGCAGGCCGCGCAGAGTACGCTTCCGATGTCGATCGCTTCCCTCCTCCGCGGCCCTCTCCCCAATACTTGCCGACATCATCAGACTCGTAGACCAACACTTTGCGAGGCAAGTTCCTGGGGGGAGATTGAACCAGTCGAGGACGTTTTCAGCTATCCCTGCCACCCAGGCTGCAACTATTTCCGAGGTCTCCGCAGCAGACGGCTGGCGCCCCCGCCTCATGATCCCGCATCGATTCCTGGCCCGTAGTGAAAGCTGCCGGTGCGCTCCTTGCTCCGATTGGCAAACTGACGTAGAATCGCGTCGCCAATTGCTGGTAAGCCGAAGTGGCGGAATTGGCAGACGCGCTGGACTCAAAATCCAGTGCCCGCAAGGGCGTGTGGGTTCGATTCCCTCCTTCGGCATTTTGATGCGGCTCGCTGTAGCACAGCGCAAAGAA
>JBFWYF010000511.1:0-5825 GCA_050186685.1 Pirellulaceae bacterium | reverse complement strand
GATCGTTGGCTTCCGGCGCTGGAGTCGGTCGAAGAACACTTCGATTACCACTGTTCCCTGATCGACTTGGCGTCCGTATTCGTAGAGATCGCGTCGGATATTCAGGCGGGGGGGCCGTACATCACGCCAAACCCCGGTTTGGTGGAATACTGGCGTCATTGGGCCGAACAACGGTTCACCTCGGGGAAGCGGCGCGTCGGGATCGTGTGGCAAGGGAACCCTCGGCAACCTGTGGATCATTTCCGATCCTGTCCGCTTGCTGCGCTGGAACCGCTGACGCGCGTCGAATCAGTACAGCTACTGAGTCTGCAAATCGGAATGGGGAACGACCAACTGACCGACTGGGCTCAGCGGAACAAGATTTTGGTCGTGCCGCCAGAATTCGACAACGCCAGCGGTGCCTTCATGGATTCCGCCGCCCTGCTGGCGCACCTCGACTTGCTCATTTCCGTGGATACGGCCATCCTTCACGTCGCCGGCGCGTTAGGAAGACCTGTCTGGCTTCTGTTGGGCAGTGCGCCGGACTGGAGGTGGATGATTCAACGTTCAGACAGCCCCTGGTATTCTACGCTACGTCTGTTCCGCCAGACGCGGCCCGGCGCGTGGGACACGGTGGTGGGACGAGTCGTCGCAGCATTGGATGGAGGCCCCTCTGGCTGCGAGAAATCGTACTCGTTCGCGGGGTGATCGTCGCCCGCTTGCGGACGGAACAGCAGGCAGCTAACCGGGAATAAGCCAACCACACTGGTATCCCTCGAAGATCATCTGAGCACCGGTTTGCTGAAAATATTGGGCCACGAATTTGGCCTTCCCATCCAGCCCCAAGTCGTTGAAGACCATTCGCTGGTCGTCGTTGGGAACTCCCATCAACAGGCGAAACGAATCGTCGACGACCACCAGTGTTCCAGGCGTCAATGCGGGAGCGATGGCGCAGAGTTCCTTCAGATGATGGACGGCGCTGGGGACGGGGTTATCAGGCGCCCAGTCGAACGAGTCCAGGTAGAGGAGGTCGATTTCCCGTCGGCTGGTGGTCAATTCGCGCGCCAGTCGCGAGAGAAACAACACGCTGTCCTCCGTGCGTATTTCGGTTCGCGGGCCGACGATCGATCGTGCAAAATTGCACGCCGCGGCAGAGATATCGACGCTATTAACGTGACCGTCGAATTCCGTCACAAAGCGATCAAACAAGAATGTGCTCTGACCGTCCCCGCTCCAGTTCTCGGCGTTACGGGCACAGCCGGTCTCGACGATCAGGTGCCCCGATGGTCGCCGCGTGAGGAGGTACTCGAATATTTTGCGAAACGTGCGGCGGCGAAGGGCTAACTTGGGTCCCCACACGGTATCGAATTGCTGAAGGAATGACATGATCGTGTATCTGGCTCTCCAGGACGAGTCTTTCGACGTGGGGATTCACCGAACGGCGTGGTTCCAGGGCCCTGCGTGTCTATGCGAAGTGAGGCAGAGCTGCACCGTCAAGATCGATCGGACGCGGAGGGGATTATACGTCGGCTCGACGAATCAAGATATCCCATGTGGTGGGGGCGCGACGTACGCTACGATGGTCCAGACGATGCACCGCTCAACGTCGCGGGTGCAATAGGGCTTGTCAGGAACATGCTCCTGCGTGAGGTACCGAGTGAAGCAGATCAACCTTACTACGCCGATCAATCAGCTGGGCTATGGCACCGTGGGACTGAACGCGACGCTGGGGCTGATCAGTCTAGGGTATGACGTGGCGTTGTGGCCGATTGGATCGGTGATTTGTCCACCGGACAAGGCGGCGGAAATCCGCGCTGCCTTGGATGGCACCGGAAGGTACAACCGATCCGCGCCCTCGATCCGTATTTGCCAGCAATTCGATCTGGCTCAACACGTCGGGAAGGGCGTCCACGCGGCCATCACTTATTTTGAGCGCAACAAGTTGCTCGACAATGAAATCAATCACCTTCAGAATCAGGATGTGGTGATCGCGTCGTCGGTCTGGATGCGCGACTTACTTGCACAACTGATTCGCGGGCCGAAACTGGCCATAGCGCGCCCCGGAGTCGATACTGCTATTTTTTCTCCTCATCTGGTGCGACCGGCCATCACTACCGTAGGGGGCAGGCCGTTATTCGAGGACGCGCGCGGCATGGTCGGCGACGCCGGCAGGCCTTTTGGCGCGGAGCCTACCGTCTTTCTGGCCGTGGGGAAATGGGAAGTGCGCAAGGGCCACGATGTGCTGGCCACGATCTTCGAACGGGCGTTTACTCCCCGGGACAACTTCAAGCTCGTGCTGGCGACGGCCAATCCGTTTCTGTCAAGTGAGCAGCACGAGGAGTGGGCCAGGCGTTTTGCCCGGATGGGCAATAAAGTGGAAATCTTGACGAACCGGTTGCCGGATCAGCCGAGTCTCGCACGGCTCATGGCCCGCGCGGATTGCGGAGTGTTTCTCTCGCGAGCCGAGGGTTGGAATCTGGATGCAGCGGAAATGCTGGCCATGGGCAAACACATTATCATCACAAACTATTCCGCCCACACAGAGTTTGCAAACCGGGAAAACTCGTGGCTTGTCGATATTGACGAACTCGAGGTCGCCAATGACGGTAAATGGTTTCAGGGGTTTGGTGAATGGGCGCGTCTGGGGCCGCGGCAGTTAGAACAGGCGATCGTATCGGTGCGCCGCGTCCACGAGCTGAAGCAAAATGGCAGACTGACTACCAATCAGGCTGGGATCGATACGATGAGTAAGCTTACGTGGCGTGCCTTCGCCGAGAGCGTTGTAGCCGCCGTGGAAGGCTAAGGGGCGGGGACGGTGGCCCCGGCGGCAGCGGTCACGCGGGTTGTTTTGGCGGTGTTTGGCCAGCAGGCGGAAAGACGCCATCCTGTATGGAATTGGTCGAGTACGAACGCATTCTCCGGAACGGACAAGAGCGGGAACGACGGAGTGACTTCTCGGGTGCCGAAAAGATCTACTGCTCCCTCTTGCTACAGGATCAATCGAGCGGTGAAGCGTGGTTTCGGCTCGGCGTCGTCGTCTTGAAGCAGAACAAGCACTCGCTGGCTGTCGAAAGCTTCCAGAACGCCATCGCCTGCCACTACCGGCGGGCCGACGCTTCCAATCTGTTGGGGGTCGCCCTGGCGGGTCAGGAGCGGATCTACGAGGCGGAAAACGCATTTCGCGGCGCTCTCGACGTCCAGCCCGAGCATCTGGGCGCACGCGTGAATCTGGCCCGGTCGCTTGCCGACCAGGGGCGGACCGACGAGGCGGTCCAGGCCTACCTGGACGCCGTAGAACTCGATGCCGCAAACCCGGCGGCCTTTGAGTACGCGGCGGCCGTGCTGGAGTCGCTGCAGCGTACGCGCGATGCCGCGCTGTGCGGCCAGGTGGCGGCGCTGCTCCGGTCGCCGCCCCAGGATTTTCACTATCAGCTGGCAATCCGATTCTCCGACTTGGGCTTCTGGGACCATGCGGTGCACCACTATCGCCACGCCCTAAGTGCACACCCCGCGAATACCGAATTGTTGGTTGGCATGGGCGCTGCGTTGGCACACCTCTCTCAGTTCGAGGATGCAAAGTCCTACTACCACCGGGCACTGCAGATTTCCCCCAGCATGGCGCAAGCTCAGTTCAATTTGTCCATGCTCGAACTGCTGCAGGGAGAGTGGCAGCAGGGATGGCAACGGTACGAAATGAGGTGGCGCACGCCCGAGTTCGCAGGGCGCAGTGTGAACCACAGGCTTTGGGATGGACGGCCGTTTCCGAACCAAACCGTGTTCCTGCATTGCGAACAAGGGTTTGGGGAATCCATCCAGTTTTGCCGGTATGCCGCGCTCGTGAAGCAGCGAGGGGGGACGGTCCTGCTGGGCTGCCCGTCGGCGCTGATGCCACTGCTCCGCGGCTGCGCCGGCGTGGATGCATGGATCGACTCCGCTGACACGGAGTGCGAGGTACATTTCCAGGCGCCTCTGATCAGCCTGCCTCGCATCTTTGCGACCACACCTGTAACGGTACCGTGCCCAGTGCCGTACCTTTCGGCCGACCCCGATCGAGTGGCGGCGTGGCGGGAGCGTCTGGGTACCAATTCCGCGTTTCGCATTGCCGTCGCTTGGAGGGGTAACCCGAATTATCGAGACGACCGGTTCCGTTCAGCGCCGCTGGCAGCGTTGGAACCGCTGGCCCGCCTCCCGCACGTTCGGTTGGTCAGTCTGCAAAAGAACCGTGCGACGGAAGAAATCCAGGCGGTTGCCGCGCGTCTCCGCGTCGAAGACCTGGGAGCATCGATCGATCTTCAAGGCGGGGCCTTCCTGGATACGGCCGCCATCATGCAGTGCGTGGATCTCGTCATTACGGTCGATTCAGCGATTGCTCACTTGGCCGGGGCGCTGGGAGTTCCTGTCTGGACAGCCTTGGCGCACAGCTCCGACTGGCGCTGGTTGCGCGATCGCGAGGATACGGTGTGGTATCCCACCATGCGACTGTTTCGACAATCGACGCCGGGGAACTGGGAAGGTGTTTTCTCGCGGATGGCAGATGCGTTGCGCGTGCAGCGATGTCCATCCGATGCGCGCTGACAGCGGCAACCGAGCGCGGGCGGCCGTATGACAAGCTACCGGCCATCCCCTGATGGGGTAGCGATTCACTTTTCGTGTGGAGGAACCTGTCCGCTCCGTCTGGAGATGGCCATTTGCGCCGGAAGTTGGTCGGCCATCCGGGAGAAAACACCACCCCAATCTCCGGGGCGGTGCTGCCGAAACAGCCGCATGGTGGGATACCACACCGTATCCTCGCGATCGCGCAACCAGCGCCAGTCCGCCGCGTACGCCAGTGCGACCCAAACCGGTCGGGCCAGGGCGCCGGCGAGGTGTGCGGGAGCCGAATCGATGGATATGATTAAATCCATCTGCTGCATTGCCGCTGCCGTATTCACAAACGCTCCCGCTGCCACAGGCGCGGGGGCACCGGGATCGGCAAGGGGGACGCGCCCGCGCATCACCTGCCATTCTTCCGCCGTCGCATCCTTCTGCAGACAAAACAGTCGCACGCCCGGCACTCGAGCCACTGGTTCGAAGTCCTGCAACCGGGCACTCCGTTGTGCGTCAGTGATGTAATTCGGATTACCACGCCAGACAATGCCGACCTTGAAGGCATTCTCCGCCATCAGGCGGTCACGATACCATGCGACCCGGTCGCAATCAGCAAACAAGTAAGGGACGTCCGCAGGCACATTGCCCGGCACGGAGCCAACCAGACCGGGGACGTTCAACAGCGGCGCGTACACGTCAAAGGGCGGCAGTTCGCCGTCTTCGGGTACCAGTTGGTCTATGCCGGCACAATGCGACAGCAAGGGAATCATGCAAGCCGGACACTGGACGATCACCCGGTCCACCCTTTGCTTAACCAGTGCGGCATAGCGGATAAACAAGATGGTATCTCCCATCCCCTGTTCCGTGTGCAGGAGAATCGTCCCCCCCGGCAGTGGCTGACCATTCCAGAGCGGTTGCCGAAAGATACGGGGAGCAAATTCACTACACCTCCAGCGCCACGCATACTCCTTCCAGCCCTCTTCCCAATTGCCCTGCAGGAGCAGCTGGATTCCAAGATTGTGATGCGCCGTCGCGAACTCGGGCTTGCGGCGAATCGCCGCCCGGAAACAGTCGGTTGCCTCTTCCACTCGCCGCTGATGGGCCAGCACGACACCGAGATTAAGTAGTGCCAGAGGATGATCCGGGCAAATCTGCAGGGCGCGCTGCAGACTCAGCAGTGCCTCGTCGTTGCGATGAGCCAACCGCAGGGCGTTACCCAGGTTCGCATGGGCTTCCGCCGATTCAGGAGCGCGCTCCAA
>JBFWYF010000510.1:0-5849 GCA_050186685.1 Pirellulaceae bacterium | reverse complement strand
GCTCTTCCGATCTTGGGAGAAGGGACTGGATGAACCGCTGCGCGGTCGCTCAAGTGGGTTTTCTGAAAGAGCTGGTGCTGCTTCAAGGCCAAGAAGGTGAGTAGCGGAAGTGGCAACACTTCCGAAGTCGGTAGCTCGCCTCGGAACTCTTGCGAGTTCCGCTACCCCCTTGGTCATGACTTACGCTGAGGTCGCCGCTCGGGAGGAGCATGGGCCGGATCGTCGGGCCATGCGTGCTTCGGATAGCGCCGCTTCAGTTCCTTGCGAATGATCGGATAGGCGCGTTCCCAAAAGCCGCGCAAGTCATCGGTGATCTGCTGCGTGCGCATGTTTGGCGCGAGCAGGTGCAGCAGCACAGGGACGCGGCCCGCGGCCACGCGCGGCGTATCCACTTGCCCGAACATTTCCTGGATGCGTACCGGCATGACCGGCGGACGTCCCGGTTCATACACGAGGCGAATCCGGCTGCCGCTGGCGGCGGAAATTCGTTCCGGCGCGTCCCGTTCGAGCGCCGCCAACTGAGCCGACGAGAGCGCGCCGCGGAGCGTCTCGAGCAGCGGTGCGCGGCGGAGTTCCTCGAACGTCCGGCGGCCATGACATAGCTGGGGCAACAGGCCTCGCAGCTCATCTTCCGCCCACGTGGGCCAAGCCAGGTTCGGCAACCACTGACGAAGAAAGTTGACCCGGTTCAGGAACTGCTGCACCGCCTCATCCTGTAACGGCAAGGCACGCTGAAGATTGCGCGCGGCGGCCGCCGCCAGCACACGTCCCATCTCCGTCGGGTCGGCCGTGTCGGCAAAGGCCTCGTCGAGCACAAGGTCGAGATACCGCGTCCGGCGAACGCACCGCACTCGTTCCCGCTCTTCATCAAACTCGACTTCCACGTGCGAGCGGATCAGCTCCGGCGCCAGCCAGCCTGGTTCCACTTGGGAAGCTTGTTGGACCAGCGCATCGGCGTCCCGAGTATCCTCGACCTCGACACAGGCAAACAATTCGGCCGTGGCCACGGCGCTGCGATCCGCAAGCCGCACGCCCTGGCCCCCTACCATGACGGCTCGACGCCCCGTCGCCTGTCGCCGGCGAGCAATTCGATCCGGAAACGCTGCGACCACGCTACGCAGAAAAGAGGTGTCGTCCGTCCCCGACGAAACGTCGATCGTCACTCCCGACTCGCGTGTCGCGCGCAGCAGCTGGTCGCGGACCTGCAGCACATGTTGGGCGCCCGGGCGATGAAGTTGGCCGACGACGGAATCCATGCGGCCATGCTCTTCGAATTCTTCCAGGGCATGGACTCGGTCGAGCAGATCCGATGCAGACACGTGTTCCGCGCGGCGACGCTCGTCGCGCTGAAGGGGGCTACGTTCGGAGAGCAAGGCGGCGGCCAGCGCGGCGCGTCGGCCGCAGCCCACACGCTGGCCTTCATACACCAGCCGCGCCAGTCGCGGGTGGAGCGGCAGCAAGGCTAGCTGTTCGCCCAATCGCGTCAGTCCTCCCTCCTCGAGCGCTCCCAGCCGCCGCAGCAGCACGCCGGCTTGCTCCCACACAGGTGCCGGCGGCGCCTCGAACCAAGGGAAACTTTCCCAATCGTGCTCACCCCACCGCCACAGCTGCAGTTGGGCACCAGCCAGGTCCAACCGCCGAATCTCCGGTGCCGTCTGAGATGCGAGATGCCGATGCTCGTGCTCCGTCCATAACCGCAGGCAGTAGCCCGGCGCGGTCCGGCCAGCTCGCCCCGCTCGTTGATCGGCCGAATCCCGTGCGATGCGCTCGACGGCCAGCCGGTTTAACCCGACCGACGCATCGTAACGCAGCACGCGCGCCAGCCCACAGTCGACCACCGTCGTGACCCCTTCGATCGTCACGGACGTCTCCGCGACGTTCGTCGCCAGCACCACCTTCTGCCGTCCGCTCGGCCTCAAAACCTGGTCCTGAGCTTCCAGAGGCAGATCGCCATACAGTTCCAGGATCGTTGTTCCTTCGTCCCCCAATCGGCGCCGGAGCTCATCGCGGGTGCGGCGGATTTCGCCGAAGCCAGGCAGGAACACGAGCACGTGCCCCACGGTCTGTTCCCGAACCCGCATCACCGCGTCCGCCGCGCGCACCGGAGTGGGACGATCGTCAGGCCGAGTCAGGTAGTCGATGCGCACCGGAAACGTGCGCCCCTCACTTATCACCACCTCACCGCCGAGGTACCGGGCGAGCGGGTCCGGATCCAGCGTGGCCGACATGACCACCAGCCGCAATTCCGGGCGAAACTCCTGTTGCAATCGACGCAGCATAGCCAGCGCTAGATCGCTCTGCAGATTGCGCTCGTGAAACTCGTCGAACACGACCGCTTCGACCCGCTCGAGCCATGGATCGTCCAGCAGCATGCGAAGCAGAACCCCTTCCGTGACGACTAGCAAACGGGTCTGCGGTCCGCGGCTCCGTTGAAACCGCACGTGATAGCCGACGGTCGCGCCGACTTCCTCGCCGCGTTCCCCGGCCATGCGTCGAGCCGCCGCCTGTGCCGCCAGCCGCCGGGGCTCGACGACCAGAACGAGCCGGGCCGGGGAGCCGAACTCGCTCAGGAGAGCCGGAGGGATGCGGGTCGTTTTTCCGGCACCCGTGGGGGCCTGGACGACGACGTTGGCTGTTCGACGCAATGCCGCCACAAACGCCGGAATCGCGGAATCAATTGGCAGCTCTTGCCGGGCGCGTGGTGCTTCCATCGTCGAATCCTACCGCTCCCGCTGGCGTCTGCCCAGAGCTAGAATCCCGACACTCCTAACCCGCAGGTCGATGCCATGACGCCCACCGAACTTCCCGCTCCGCAATTAGCCGATGTCTACGCCGCGGCCGATCGAATCGCCGCGCACGCGCATCGGACACCTGTGCTCACGAGCACGTCGCTAGACGAACTGACTGGCGCTCGGCTGTTCTTCAAGTGCGAGTGTTTTCAGAAAGCCGGCGCGTTCAAGTTCCGTGGCGCCTGCAACGCTGTGTTCTCTCTGGATGATGAAACCGCGCGCCGCGGCGTGGTCACGCATTCGTCCGGCAACCATGCTGCCGCGCTGGCCCTGGCCGCCCGCTATCGAGGCATCCCGGCCCATATCGTCATGCCCGAAAACGCTCCGCGCGCCAAACGGGCCGCCGTCGAAGCCTACGGAGGTCGCGTCGTGCCGTGCCAAGCCACGCTCGAATCGCGAGAAACGACAATGCAGGCTGTGCGTGCGGCCACTCAGGCCGTGCTCGTGCATCCGTATGACGATCCGCTGGTCATAGCAGGGCAGGGTACTGTGGCGCTGGAACTGCTCGATCAGCGGCCCGATTTGCACCGTATCGTCGCGCCGGTCAGCGGCGGAGGGCTGCTCAGCGGTATGGCGATCACTACTAAAACGCTTCGACCCGATGTGGCGGTCACTGGCGCGGAACCCGAAGAAGTGGACGAGGCGGCACGGTCCCACGTAGCGGGTCAACTCATGCCGGCTGGCACCGGCCACACCATCGCGGATGGACTCCGTGCCACCTTGTCCCAGCGGACCCTGAATGTCCTGCTCGTACACGTCGAGGAAATCGTCACCGTCTCCGAATCCCAAATCGTGACCGCGATGCGATTACTGTGGGAGCGGCTGAAAATCGTGGTCGAACCGTCAGGAGCCGTCCCCTTCGCCGCAGTCCTGGCACACCCCGACCGCTTTCGCTCTCAGCGGGTCGGGCTCGTGCTGAGCGGCGGCAATCTCGACCTCGACCGCCTTCCCTGGCAATAGCTTGCTCCCTTCAGGGTACGCCGCCTATTCAGGCACCGTTTCCGTCAGTGCCCGCACGAGTGCTCGGTACCGAGCAAGCAACATGTGATGTTGCCGCTTCAGCCACTCATGGCGCTCGCGCTGTTGTGCTTGTTTCAGAGCTTCGGCGTGATGCGCCTCGGCACTGCCCATCAATTCCTGAGCGCTTCCCCCTTGCTCGAATTGTGCCAGCGCGCACTCATGTTCGGCCTGCCGTTGTTCATGCAACCGAATGGATGCCGCATGTTTGCGCAGGAATGCCGCATGCTTCTCCAGAGCCACGCGTACTTGGGACAGCTGCTTGGCGGCTTCGTCCAGCTCACCTTCCCACATCGCCACCTCGTCGCGCCACATTGAGTTCTCGGCGAACCACAGCCGATGATCCACATGCATGTCGAGGTGCGTTTCGGAATGGGGATGCCAACTTCGACCTTCGATCGTACTCATCACACACCTCCTTTCACTCAAGGAAATGGGAAGCAAACGGCAAGCCAAGAACAGGGACATCGGCGCCCGCAGTTTTCTCGGTTCGCTCGTCACCGCGACGTGCGGCTCCGCAGCACCCGTGCCGCGCGATGTGCTGCCTCGCGCAGTCGCTCGAGTGACCCCGGGCACGGGAATTGCTCTTGCTCGGGCGGCGTCGACGGTCACGATATCCGGAGAGAGAGGCAGGGACCATGGCACTGATCACGCGGATCCTTTGTCCCACGGACTTTTCCGAAACAGCTCAGCAGGCCTTTCAGTATGCCGACCAGCTGGCGGCCCAACTCCAGGCCGAGTTGCTCGTATTGCACGCTTTTGACAAGCCGGCCGCACTGACGGCAGCCGGGCAGTCCATTCCGGCAGACCCGCATCTACGTGATAGGCTCGATGCGATCACCAGCGCGCACGGGACGACGCAAGTGCAGCGCCTGTTGCACGTGGGAGCGCCAGGCGAGGTCATCTGCTGGCTGGCGAACCATCAGCACTGCGATTTAATTGTGCTCGGGACCCATGGCCGCACAGGACTGCGTCATCTCGTCCTCGGGAGCGTGGCAGAGTATGTCGTTCGCCACGCCCGTTGTCCGGTGCTGACTTTGCGGATGACTTCGTCGCAGGAACCGCTGCCGAAAGAGCCGCGGGTCCTGCCGGTGCCGGCGCCGCGGCTAATGTAAGCAATCCGATCGGGCCGAGAGGACCGCGTTCAGGGTTGGAATTGCAGCGTACCGAAGCGTGTGAACTCATGGAAGCTGCTGCCGACGCGCGCCCAATCCCAGGAGGCGGCTTGCGGGCCGTCGTAGTCCATGCGGTAGAAATTTGCGCGCCACGTCGCACCCGCGCGAGGAGGGACGTTGCGCAGCGGCTTGAGCAACTCGTACGGGATAAAGAACTCCGCCGTCCAGCCGGCGATCGCGGCTCCCGAGGTCTTGTCGCCGCCCCGGACCGACGTCGCTTTCTGAATGCGTCGGTCTCCTTCATAGTGCCAAGGTCGCCAGCCGAGAAATCGGCCGTCCATGTTCGGAATGATGATGGGCAGCTCGTAACCCAGGGGCGAGATCTCGTACTCGAAGTACAAGGGATCGCGCTCGTCCGGCCAGATAAAGAACTCGAAGACGTCTTCGGTCCAGAGGTTTTCAAAATCTTTGTCCAGTTTGGCCGAGAGCCGCCGATCGGTACCATCCATCAAGACATACAGCCCTCGGTCCGAATACAGGACTTTGAAACGCGCCTCATAATCGGAGACATCCGGCGAGCGACTCCTAAGCACGCCCCAGGCGGCCGATTGCCAGGCGGGATGATCGCCACGGCCGGTGACCTCGAAATCGGTGACCCGCGCGACCGAGTACGTCGGCAGCTCGACGACGGATCTTCGGATCCCGAACAGGATCCGCTCGGCGTTTCGAAAGTACACTTTCTCGAGCACTTCCGGTGGCAGATAGACGCCGTAGATCATCCAGAAGCCCTGCAGGTGATGACTCGCGGCGCAGTCGAAATACTCGTCATCCGTCTCGAGGAAACGATAGTAGATCCGGAACGCATCGCGGCGCGGCGTCGTATCGGTGCCGAACAGAATCCGGTCCTGGTATTTCAGAAAAAATCGCC
>JBFWYF010000509.1:0-5852 GCA_050186685.1 Pirellulaceae bacterium | reverse complement strand
TCGTTCATCTCGCTGACGTATCCGTGGGCATAGCACTGGTGCGGCCGCGGAAAGCTCGTCCCGTGCGGAGTCGGCAGATTTTCGCGTAGCAGCAGCGAACCGGCCGTGCGCCCCTCGGGCAGGAACAGTTCGTGTTCGTTGTTGGGGTTGATACGGACATCGAATTGCCCAAAGTCGGCAATGACGGATAGCTCATTGCGAATGCCGCTGATGCTCAAGTCGTAGCCGAGTACTTCGGCTACCGTCTCGTCGTCAAACACGATCGTCACCCGTGCGAAGTCGTCGACGTGCTGCATGACGCGAAAATGTTGCCCGGCCGCAGCAGGTTGATGTTTCAGCACCTGCAGGGCGACCGCGGAGACTTTCCGCGGCCGAATAGGACGTCCGTCCCGGAGCAGCCCTTCGACTTGCTTCCAGTACAGGCAGGGTCCGAGCGGGTGGCAGGCTTTGTTGAACAACGAGCCACCGCCGGAAACCGACGGCGTATCATAGGCCGGGGCATGGGACCCCTGATGGGCACAGACGCCGCGCTGGTACAAGACTTTGCCCTGACCGACGCGTTGGGCTTCGCCAAGCAACTCGACAAACGCCCGCACACCGTCGACGTACACAAAGTCCTCCGCATAGAGCAGCTTCGAACCCGCGGCGCGCACGGACGCCAACACGTCGGCGAAATAGGTCATCGTCTCTTGGGCGCGCGTGGCCGCGTCCGCGCGGCGACCCTCGGGATAGCCGGGCCAGATGACGGGCGGCTTTTCCAATACGATCACCGGTACTCTGGCCGCGGCAGCCTCCAGAACGTACGGGCCGTGGGCATGGTTCGCGCAGCAGATGTTGTCGATATCCGGTCGTACGGCGGCCACCATTTCCGCGTGGGAAGCAAAGGCCCGGGCGATGCCATGCTGCCGCGCGAACTCGACAGCTCGTTCGTAACGCCCGGAGGTGACACCCGCCAGTTCGATCGTCACGCCGTTGCGATGCGGAATCTGCGCGTAGCATCGAGCCGTGTAGTCAGCCGCGAAACCAGTTCCATTGATGGTGACTTTGAGCTTGCGAGACGTCATGACAGGCGCTTTCGTGACGGGACTGTCGAGGATCGAACACCGGCGAGAAGTCTACCGCCACCGCAACCCCTTCGCGAGCCGCATCCGAGCCCCTATCGGGTCCCTAGATCCTCGTAGCGGAAGTCGCCAGACGCCACCTGTAGCGGAAGTCGCTAGACGCCGCGTCAGCGGCGTCGCAAGACTTCCGTGCCCCCGCGCGGAGGCGTGAATGAAGCCGCGGAGCCGGAACTCTGGCGAGTTCCGCTACCATCGTGGCGCACACCGCCTGTAGCGGAAGTCGCTAGACGCCGCGTCAGCGGCGTCGCAAGACTTCCGATGGAAAGGTGTGGGCATCGTGATCCCGCTAGAATTGCCGGCGCACCGACGATGCGATCTAATCCCCCCGTGCGCCGCGGAAAGATTGTCTCACCCAGAGGCTCAGAGGCCGCGTGAGTCCCATCCGCGGGCGAACAAGCTGTTTTCTTTCCCTCCCGACTTTGAGATTCACCCATGCGCACGTCTTGGCCCCTCGGCGTTCTGACTCTCTGCCTCACGCCTCTTCTCGGCGCTGCCGAGTCGCTCGTCCCGGAACTCGGTCAGCAACCCGTCAAGATCGTCTGTCTGGGCGACAGCGTAACGGGGGTGTACTACCATACGGGCGGACAGCGGGCGTATCCCGAAATGCTGGGCCTGGCACTGCAACGACTTTTCCCTCAGTCCCAGACCGTCGTAATCAACGCCGGCATCAGCGGCCACACGACCCAGAATGGTCTCGACCGCCTCGACCGCGATGTGCTCGAACACCAACCTCAGCTGGTGACCATCAGCTTCGGATTAAACGATGTCGCGCGGCTGCCTCCGGACACGTTCCGTCAGAACCTTCAAACGCTCGTCCACCGCTGCCGCGCCCGGAACAGTCGTGTCCTGCTGTGCACTCCCAACATGGTGATCGACACGAGCAGTCGCCCCTTGGCCAAAGTAAGCGCTTATTGCGACATCATCCGGGAAGTGGCGCAAGAGACGAAAACTCCCGTGTGCGATCAATTCGCGGTCGGCGCGACCTTCGCCGATCGTGAACCGTGGAGTTGGCGCCTGACGCTCAGCGACGAAATCCATCCGAACATGGAAGGCCATCGCCGCATGGCCGAGGAGCTGTGTTTCGCGATCACGGGCCGCCGAGTGTCGCTGGCCGACATCGTGCCACCTCGGCCGGCCCTGGCCCGCACCTGGGACAAGTTGCGGAGCGGTCAACCTGTGAAGGTGTTGGCCATGCCCCCATTCGACGGGTTGGTCGTTCCGGAACTCCGCCAACATTTCCCGGAAGCGCGGATCGAAGTCGTAACTTGGGCGGTGGCGGGGCAGAGTTTGGCCGAGATCGAACAGGCCGCCCAACGGACGGTTCGCCCCCTGCGCCCTGACCTGGTATTGATCGCGGTGCCGGCTGCCGCCGAGGCGCCAACCGACGAGGCGTTTGTCAAGTCGTACTCGTGGATCATGAACTGGTCGCTCAGTTTCGGCCAGCGGGAGTGGGATTGCCTGGTCATCCACCCTTCCGCACTCGATTCCCCCCCCACCGCGTCGCGCGATCGCCTCATCCGCGAACTCGTCGCCGCGCAGCACCTTTACCTGCTCGACCGCACTTCTGGCGATGCGCTCGACTCCCCCGCCGCGCGGCTGGCGGCTTTTCTCGAAGCCGACCTTTCCGACAGCGCGACCCTCGCGGAGCCCGGTTTCATGTCGTTGTTCCATGGCCGGGATCTCTCTGGCTGGCACGTCATGAAGGGGGGCCGCTTCTCCGTCGCCCACGGCGTCATCGTCCTGGACCGCGGGGGCGGCTGGCTGCGCAGCGATCGAAAGTACCGCGACTTTGAACTCCGGCTCGAGTTCCGTTTCCTGGATGCCGGCGCGAACAGCGGCATTTTCCTCCGCGCCAATGACCATGACGGGCCGAACCGAGCCTATCAGGTTCAGACAATGGACGGCGATTCGATCGGCGATCTCTACACGCGCCAGCTCGCCAAGCCCACCGTGACGCGCGATGCGGAACGAGTCCGTCAGGCGCTGCGCCCGGTCGGGCAGTGGCAATCGTACGCGATCATGGTCGCAGGCGGGCACCTGGAGGTGCTGCTGAACGGGCAGCAAGTTACGGTGGCCGATGGACTGGAAGAGCTCGAAGGCTTCGTCGGGCCGCAGGGCGAGGGCGGCCGGCTGGAGTTCCGCCACATTCGCATACGCGAGTGAAACCCAATAGGAACGATTTCACTACGAGGCCCTATCTGAAAACCCGACATGGCTGACCGCGAAGCGGTGCCTCAATTCGCCTCTTCCGGTACTCCGGGAGAGGGCCAGGGTGACGTAGCCGAGATTGTTATCCCAGCAACTCCTCGCGAACCCGACCCGCGCCAGCCACCGGCACGGGACGGCCCTGGGGGTCCCGGACGATCAAATGGGGGTCCACTCCCAGCAGGTGCAACGACGTCGCCAGCACGTCTTTCGGCGACACGGGAGTATCCACCACCTCACCAGCAAGCCGATCGGTCGCGCCGACGACGCGGCCGCGCGCGATGCCCCCGCCGGCCAGAATCGCCGAGTATGCTCGCGACCAGTGATGACGTCCGGCCCCCTTCGGTTTCGAATCGATCTGCGGCGTCCGCCCGTGCTCGCTCAAGCACAGCACCAATGTCTCGTCGAGCAAGCCGCGCTGGTCGAGATCCTCGATCAGCGCGGGGTACGCCAGGTCAAAGCCAGGCAGAAGATATTCCTTCAGCCGCGGGAAATGGTTGTTGTGCGTGTCCCAGGCGCAATTGGCAAATTGGCCAAAGCCGTCCCAGAAGACGGTCACGAACCGCACACCTCCCTCGACCAGACGCCGAGCCGCGAGGCACGACTGTCCAAACAACGTCATACCGTACGCTTCGCGGACCGACGCGGGTTCCCGCTGCAGATCCAACGCTGCGTGCAGCCGTGTAGAGGTAAGCAGTTCATACGCCTGCTGGCGCGGGACATCGAATCCTGCCGCGGCCAGGCGGTCGGCATGACGCACCGTACGATTCAGCTGGGCCAGCAACGAGCGCCGCATTCCGAGGCGCTCCAGCGACAGTTCCGGCTGCAACATAGAATCCTGGGACAGCTGAAACGCCCCGTCGGCCGTGACACCGCCATAGGGATCGACAAACTCCTGCTGCTGCCCGTCCGTATACTTGGGGACTTTGCGCGTCCCCTTCCCGTTGAAGTCGGTCCAGATCGGGTCGTGCCGTGCTCCCAGGAATCCGGCAAACGGTCCCGCGTTGACGAGCAGGTCCGTCTTCGAATTGAGCATCCAGGGGAGCGCCATGTGACGAGGCACGGCCGGCGCCGAAGGCAACTCCGTCGAAGCACTCGACACGCGTTGCGACTGGGCGTAGTCCACAACCGACCCGATGAAGGGCCAGTGCCGCACATCGCGGGGGCGCGTTTCCAGATCCGGCGTATACGTGGGCAGGCCGCTGACCGCATACGCCACACCATGCAAGGGATAGGGATGCGTCAAGGAGCGCACGACCGTGGTGCGATCCACCAGGCGCGCCGTACGTGGAAGTCGCTCGCACACGTTCAAACCGGGGACCGGCGTCGCGATAGCCTTCATTTCCCCCTGGATCTCCGCCGGCGCTTCCGGCTTGGGGTCAAACGTCTCGTGCTGAGGAGGCGAGCCATACAGGAAGAGCAGGATGCACGCCTTAGCACGGCCGAACGAAGGTCTCCCGCTCGGCGAGCTGACCGCGTTGGCCAGCGAAGGAACGCCCCACTGCTCCTGGAGCCCCCAGCCCAGAGCGCTCAAGCCACCCACGCGCAACAACTCGCGCCGGCTGATCCCGTCGCACAATTTCCGTTGGGTTCCCCAGAGACTCAACATGATCTGCCATACCTCCCCATGTGTAGCCCGCCGCTCCGCGCCGGCCCCGCGTTCTCTCCCCCCTCCGCCACCGCACCTACTCGCCGACCCGGTACAAAAGGCCAAGTGTAGCCCGCCGTTCCGCGGCGGCTCTGCGTCCTCTCCACGCTCCCGGCGGCACCTACTCCGCGCCGACCCCGTACAGATACCGAGGATAACGCCAGGGACGCGTGGCCCGTCCCAGGCCCTCCTGCTGCCGGTGTTCTTCCAGCCAGGCGCCCAGTTTATCTGCGTCCAGCAGCGGATCCTGGGTTGCTCGCCGCCAGGCGTCCAGTTCCGTCAGGAGCCGCGCGCGGACGGCGGCGAACTCCGGCTTGTCGGCCAGATTCGTCCATTCATACGGATCGCTCCGGAGATCGTACAATTCGACGGCCGGAGCGGCCCGCCAGGTGGCATACGCCGCCTGTACTTCGGGCGCAGCCGCGTCAATCTCTGCCTGGCTCGGTCCGGTCTTCACCAGCGTCTGCTCGGTGTAATACTTCTCCGCCGGATTGCGTTGACCGGCCAACAGATTGACGATCAGTTTGTAGCGCGCGTCGCGCACGCTCCGTTGCGGAAACGCGAGCGACGGCAGCGGAAAGGCGTGGCTCGTGTTCCATTCGCAGAACAGTACGTCGCGCCACGGCGGCGCGGGCGCGCCGGCGCCCAGCAGCGGCGCCAGCGAACGTCCGGCCAGATTGGCAGGGGCCGCAACGCCTGCCGACTCGAGAATCGTCGGTACCAGATCGACGGTCGAAACCAGTTCGTCGCGCACCTGCGGCGCCGACGCGGCGCCCGGCCGGCGAACGACGAGCGGCACTTTCAGCGCCAGCTCATAACAAGTGACCTTGCCCCGCGCGAACTGCGGTCCGTGGTCCCCTACGAAAATCACCAGGGTC
>JBFWYF010000508.1:0-5852 GCA_050186685.1 Pirellulaceae bacterium | reverse complement strand
AGGATGTTCTTCAGGACGCCTACGCCGCAGCGCTGCAGGGTTTTCCAAGATTCGAGTACACCGATGAGGGTTCCTTTCTGCGCTGGATGTGTCGCATCATCGACAACCGGCTCCGCGACACGAACGACTACTTCGCAGCGGCGAAACGGCAGATTCGCGAGATTCCCCGGTCGGCCCCCACTGGCCCGGTCACGGCATTCGCCCGGGCGGAGAATCGTGAGCGTCTGCAGGCTGCGCTCCATCAACTCTCGGACGAGCATCGCGAAGTCATTCTGTTGCGTTACTTTCAGAGGCTGACAACGCAAGAGGCAGCCGAGCGGATGCAGCGGTCGGTAGGAGCAATTCGCAGCCTGCTGTCACGGGCACTCGTGGAACTGGGAAAGCAGATGAAGTCGAACGAGGAGTCGCTCCCATGACTGAAACCGACAACCTCCTGCAAGAGCTTCTGGAACGTCATGCAGCCGGGGAGTCCGTAGACGTGCCCGATTCGCTGGTTGAAGAGTTTCAGCAGGCGGTCGCTGCCGATGCCGCGTTGCGCGAACTGCTGGATGGAACGGTCACTGCCCAGCCTCTTGCGGATGTTGAGCGGACTCCGCCGCGACTGCCGGGTGACTACACGATCGAGCGGGAACTCGGTCAAGGCGGGATGGGTGTCGTGTATCTTGCCAGACAGAAGTCATTGCAGCGCGATATCGCGATCAAGGTGCTGCGGCCAGCTCATCAGAAGTTCCGCAATCTCGTGGACCGATTCCTGCATGAGGCTCAGCATCTGGCGAAGTTGCGGCATCCACATATCGTGGCGATTCACGAGATCGGAGATGCCGAAGGTGAGCCCTACTTCACGATGGACTATGTCGCCGGTGAATCGCTCACTGAGCGACTCCGACGGGGACCGCTCTCGCCAACGCAGGCCGTTGAATTGTTCAAGCAGATCGCCTTGGGTGTGCAGCACGCGCACAAACATGGCGTCGTTCATCGCGACCTCAAACCCGCCAATATCCTGCTCAACTGCGAGGGGGAAGCATTTGTCACCGACTTTGGACTGGCACGCCAGATGCAACAGGACTCGTCACTCACTCAGACGGGTGAAGTGTTGGGAACTCCGCAGTACATGGCCCCCGAACAGGCACGCGGTGAAACGTCGCTCATCGGCGAGGCAACCGACGTTCACGCGCTGGGATTGATCTTGTTCGAGATGCTCACAGGTCGCCCGGCATTTGAGGCGCGGTCACCGGCAGACGCCCTGGTGAAAGTGTTGCATCAGGAACCCGAGTCGCCCCGCAGGCTCGACCATCGCATTCCGCGAGACCTTGAGACAATCTGCCTGAAATGCCTGCAAAAGAACCCTGCTGCGCGATACGTCAGCGTCGGCGTATTGCTCGAAGACATCCGCCGTTATGAAGCGGGAGAACCATTACAGGCACGACGCCCCGGTTGGCTATCCATCGCCGCTCGCTGGTGCCGGCGAAATTGGAAACTGGCTGCGACCGCCGGTCTGGCGGCGACACTCGCTCTGCTGCTCGCCGGTCCGCTGTTCGACCGGTCCTACGAAGAACTCGTCGCCTGGGGAGATGAAGAACTGGCGACCGGCAATACGGAGACTGCGGCGCAGGTTTACGCACGGGCGTGGAACAAGGGGACCGAGGCCGAGCAACGGGCATTGATCGAGCGCGTCCGACAGGTGTGTCGCTCCTCATATGACCCTGCGGTCGCGGTAGCACTTGCTCTCAACGTGATCTCTCTCGAACCGACGCTGTCGTTCGGTGAACTCGATGTGCTCGTCGCTCAGACACTGATCACCCGTGAAAGGGCGGCCTCACCGAGCGGCTCGATTGATATTTTCCACGATCGGCCCCGCGAGTCGCTGGAGTTAGTCCGACAAAGACTTGAACTAGCGTTGCAACGTAACCTTCCCGACGCTCGGCGGCTGGAACTGGAGGAAACGTTGTCAACCGTGAAACTGGTGCTGGGCGCAGGAAGTCCAAACATTCGGTACGCTCCCGACTTCCTGCATGAACTCCCTTCGGGCACTCTGGGAGAACTTCAAGCACTTATTGCCGACGATTCACAGCCTTTGTGGAACCGGGGAAAGGCGGCCATGGCAGCAGGACGGCTTCTCGAACAAAGCGGAGACCTACAGGAAGCGACACGATCCTATCGGCAAGCACTGGGGTTCCTTCGATCGGTCTATCCGTACATCAGTGGAGTCCGGTCGCACCTAGGAAAAGGTATCCCCAGCGATCCAGAAGCAGATGCGGAGGAATGTCAGTTGATGGCCAGGCTGCTGGCCGACCTGCAGCGTGTCTCTCCAACTGAGACGTTGTCGGCCACTGGCGGGTTGACGATCAGGCTCGACGGCATCCCGCTCCCGAACGACGTGATCCTGGCCCTGCGTCTCGAGTTGTGCGATCCGAAGATTGCCAATCCCGATGCAGGACTGCCGCACCAATTGCCGCGACTGGCGATTTCCGAGAACGAACGTGAGTCATCGGTTGGGGTCTTGCCCGGACGGTACCGTCTGAAGGTCTCGGGACATCAGGCTCGTTGGGGAACTGAGAGCGCACGATTCATGCGGCTCCTGCAGATCGACACCTACCACTGGCCCAACGAGGTGACCGTCACGAATGAGTTCCTCAGGATTCCCCCGGCTCGATTGCGGTTGGCGGAGGAGATCACCTTGACGGCTCCGCCCAATGTGGCAGCGATCAATCTGGATGAAACGCTGTTCAGCTGGCGCGCGGTTGCCGATGCTGCGTACTACCAGGTGCGATTCGAATACTCGACCGAAGCTCCGCATCCGACCAGCACCATGTTCGCCGTCGTTCGCACCGCCGAGACCTCATTGCGACCGGACAGGCTCGCGACACCAGATCGCAGGGCGCTTTCCGACAATCTGCTGATCGGCCGCACCGGCGGCTGGTCTGTCGAAGCCTTTGACGCCCGCGACAGACGGATCGGACTTTCGCTGGAAACGCATCGCTTCGTCGTGACAAGAGAACTGAGCCACAAATAGGCAACGTGTCACTCGTTCAGGTGTTTTCGCAGCTCGGGCGTGACATGCTCTTCCGCCCGTTCGTACGGGCTTCATGAACCGTGGTTACTCCTTGGGGAGCAGGCGATCGATCTCTTGCTTCAATCGAAGGACGTCGCTCACCGGTCTGCCGGCACGTACGTCTTCTTCGGTGAAGACCGCCATCTGAATGATGCCGTCGGGCGTGCGATTATGATCGTAAACGGCATAGATCGTTCCATCGGCGGCTTGAACGCCGTCGGGGTACGTAATGTGGTCGCGTTCGTCAAGCATTAAGCCGCCGGTCCAGGTCGTGCCGTCGTCGTCGGACACGAAGGCCATGAGTTTCTCGCGCCCCGTTCTCTTATCGAGGCCGCCGTGTTTGACCAGCAGCAAAGCGCCCGAGCTCAAGCGGCGCACGAAGAACCGGCTAGTCGGGTGGGGAATCGCCAGCTTCTCGACCGGCGTCCAGGTTTTGCCGCGGTCGTGCGACACGGTTTGTCCCATGCCCTGCACGCGGACCATCATCCACAGCGAGCCGTCCTTGCGCTCGACGATCATCGGCTCGTCGGGTCCGCGCATTTTCGGGTCGGGAATGTTCGCCGTGCCTCGCAGGGCGAATGTGTTGCCGTGATCGACCGAAGCATAGACGCGAATGCTGTCGTCGGCGTCCCAGATGGACGAGGTCAGCAGCCAGTCGCCGTTGGCGAGCACCGTGGGCTTGTTCAGCATGATGCCGTCGCCCAGGCGGCGCGGCTCCGACCAGAGGGGCTCGTCGGCATCGGGTTCGTCGGTCGTCACGGCGAAAATGCCGTATCGGCCGTCCTGTTGCCCGAAGCTCTGGCCCCAAAACACCCACAGCCGCCCCCGCGGGTCGATCCAAATGGCGGGCGACATGGCGCGAACGCCTTTGGTCGGCATGATCATCAGCTTCACGTCGGACCACGACCGTCCGTCGTCGTCGCTGTGGCGAACGATCTGATAATTGCGCGGGCTCTCGACGTCGCGGCCGTAGACGACCCATAGTCGCCCCTTGGCGGTGCGTTCGATTCCCGGTACCCCTTGTCGCGTCGTCGGCGGAACGTGGTTTTTCCAGGGGTTGATCAGAATCGTCGCCGGTTTGAGTGCGAGGTCCGGGCCGGTTTCCGCCCCCGACGATGCCGCGGCGCACAGACAACAGACGAATCCGAAGATGGAGCTTCTCATGACCATGAATCTCCTGATAGTTACAATCTTGGGAGTTACTTCCCGGCTGGTTTCGATTTGCCGTCGGTCAACGACCATTGCGGGTTCGGTTCATGGGGCAGCGGGGCGGGGACGCGATTGATCCACGCGAGCAGAACGTCGAGCAGTTCGTCTCGCTTCGCAATTTCGGAAGAGGCGAGATTGTTCGTTTCGCCCGGATCTTCGACGATGTTGTAAAGCTCGGTGGCGTTATTGGTATCGAGCTTCGCACGGCCGCCGTCGAGTTGCCATTCTTCGTGGTAGAGGTGCAACTTCCAATCGCCTTGGCGAACGACACTCACCGGCCTCGTGCGGAATACCGGATCGCGACCGCGCGGCACGGGACCATTCAGATATCCCGGAAAGTGCCAAAAGATGGCCTGACGATCGAGCCTGCCTTGGCCTTCGAACAGCGGCGTCAGGTTCGCGCCGTCGAGCGGCCGATCGGCGGGAAGTTTCGCGCCGGCCAGTGCGGCAAAAGTCGCATAGAAATCGACGTTGATCACCGGCACGCCGCACGTCGTGCCCGGCTTCACGACCGCCGGCCAGCGGACGACCATCGGTTCGCGGATGCCGCCCTCGTAGTAGCTGCCCTTCTTGCCTCGCAACGGTTCCTGTGATTCGACGGTGCCGCCGTTGTCCGACGTGAAGACGACGAGCGTATTTTCTTCGAGGCCAAGCTCGGCGAGCTTCTTCATCAGCAATCCGACCCCTTCATCGAGTTCCGCCAGGCAGGCGGCGTTGTTCGGACGGTTGTGAAGCATCCCGGGTTTTTTCGCTTTGAACTTCGCCAGCACCTCGGGGCGCGATTCGAGCACCGAATGAATCGCGTAGTGCGGCAAGTAGGCGAAGAAGGGGCGGTCCTGGTTCTCTTCGATAAACGCGCAGGCCGCCGACGTGATCGAGAAGATCGCCTTCGGGTCGTCTGGTACCTTCTTGCTCCAGCTATGTCCGGCGACTTTCACGACGTCGAAGTGCTGCTCGGGCTTGCTCCCTTGACTGCCGTCGAGATGCCACTTGCCGAACATGCCGGTCGTGTAGCCGGCCGACTTCATCGCCTTCGGCAGCGTGAACTCGTCGGGACCGAGGCCGCTTGCGTTCTTGATCGGCAACAGCCGCATCCGTTCGACCGGCCCGCGTTGGGTGGTGCCGACGGCATAGACGCCGTGCCGCGGCGTGTATTGGCCCGACAGCAAACAGGCCCGGCTCGGCGCACAATTGCCCGCCGCCGCGTAGGCCTGCGTGAAGACCATGCCTTGCTTCGCCAGACGGTCCAAGTGCGGCGTCTCGTTGAAGTCGGAGCCCGCGAAGCCGGGCTCTTGCCAGCCGAGATCGTCCGCCAAGATCAAGATGATATTGGGGCGGTCGGTCGCGGAAGCCGCCATGCAATGCAACATACCCAGGCATAAGGCAGCGAACCGGCATATCTTCACCGCCCTGTTCAACGTCATCGACATCATTGATGGTCTCCTCGGCCCCGCACCTGCAGATGTGAAACACTCTTCGACGCTGTTCGATTAATCACTCTGGCGAGCTACTCGCGCTCAAGTAGTCCCCGGCATGCGAGGATGCTCTCCCTGATCGCCGCGCAACACTACTTCAAATCAAGTTCGATCGC
>JBFWYF010000507.1:0-5861 GCA_050186685.1 Pirellulaceae bacterium | reverse complement strand
ATCTCGCCAGTCACCCCATCGACAGCGAACGCACTCCCGGGATTCCCCGCTGTTATCGCGTAGTGCAGCGACTGCAGCGTATCGGCGTCCTGGGCGCTCACCGACCCCACAATTGCCCCCGCCGGCGCATCCTCGGCAAGCGTGAATGCGGCAGGGTTCACCTGCGGGTTCGCTTCATTGACGTCCAGGACCGTGATCGTAAGGTCCTTCGTGGTGGTGCGCGGCGGCTGAACGTTGTCGGTGGCCTGCAGCGTAAGAACATACGCCCGAGTCCCCTCGTGGTCGAGCGTCTGGCCACCTGCTACTACGATCCGCCCCGTCTGGGGATCGATCGAGAACACTCCTTGCCCGCTTCCCCCGAGAATGGAGATCAAAATGGACTGCGACGTATCCCCGTCCTGGACAAGGACCGATCCAACCGTCGTGCTGCCTTCGGCGACTTCGATCGTGGTCGTCTGGATGTCGGGATCGAACTCATTTACGTCCTCGACGACGATCGTGAAGTCGCGGGAGAAGTGCCGGGCGGGTGTGCCATTATCCGTGGCGGTAATGGTGATCGGAATGACCGCAGCCGACTCATGGTCGAGGCTCTGCAGGCTCCGCAGCTTTAACATGCCGTTGACGACTTCGAACCGCGTGTCCGAAACCGTCAACACGTGCTGGTCGCCTACATCCGGATCGGTCACCGTCACCAAGCCAATCACTGCCGCCACGCTGTTTTCGCTGACCGACGCGTGATCCAGGGCGATCGCCTCCGGAGCGTCATTAACGGGAGCCACTTGGAGAGTGACGGTCGTGCGGCACGCCGCGGCCAGTACGGGATCGTGAACCGTATACGTGAACGTATCCGAGCCGAAGTAATTCTCGGCTGGACGATACACAAAGGTACCATCACTGTGAACGTCGACCGTGCCGTGTTGCGGCGGATATGCCATGGCCGCTGTCAACGCATCCCCGTCCGGATCGGAGTCATTGGCCAGGACTCCCGCCCCGCCAACCTGCCGTTCCGTGTCTTCGTCGACCAGGTAGGCATCCGCAGCACCCTCCGGGCGCCGGTTCTGGCCATTCCACCAGACACCGAAGTCCAATAGTGAGAAGACTGAGTCGGCGGCAGCATTGACGAAATGAGGCGCGGGCTGGTCCAGACGGAAGTACCGCACACCCGCGGGCGTCGAAACCGTAAGGACACGGGCACGGCTGCCTACGTGCATCTCGAAATAATTTCCGGATTCCGGCACGTCCTCACCCAGAGGTGTGCGGTACAACTCAGACCAGTCGGTAACTCGAAATGCCACGAGTTCGTTGCTCGTCGTGTCTCCCGCATACAGGATGTCGCGGTGCGTATCAAAGGCCACGCCGCCCCGCAGATGCGGCAGGCTATGCACCACGTTGCCCTGCGGGTCGAGGACCTTCAGCCCGAGCGACGCAGCCTCGATGGCCACCCGTTGTCCATCACGGCTGATCGCGACGTGGGCATCATCCAGCTGGGCATGCAGGGAAACCGGATCCGCAAATGCGTTCGTCTGCGGGTCAAACCGGTAAACACGGCCCGCCGCATCGCCCGCATCAACCAACACAATCGCTTGTCCCGCCGCATTGCGATCTAACCGACTGGCGGGATGTACCCGTCCCGGCCCGAGGGAGAGGACGTCGTTCCGCTCGGCAGCCGTGCCCGACGGCAGATCCGCCTCGCGCAGCGGCACCGCTCCGTTCGACAAGGACCGTGTAGTAAAGAGAGCCCGCGTGTTGCTCACCGCCACGACGTCGAAGACACCTCGCTCGTCGGCCGAAGCGACGGAAAAGGGAATTGAGATGACCGAGTTGTCGGTCAGATCGATGCGATGCAGCCTTCCCGTCTGGCTTCCGCCATCCAGGACGGCGTCGCCGACAATCAGATAGCGACCATCGGGAGTCACATCGATGCCCGACAAGGACTGGCCAATGGCCAGCGTGGCCAGCGTGGCACCGGTTAAAGGGTCGCGGCGCAAGATCCGATCGCCGCTAGTCACATAGAGAACGTTACGGACGGGATCCAGGACCTGATCCTGGGCGACCGTCGCGACCAGCGAGGTCGACTCGGCGAAACGCACCGGAGTCGTGCGATCGAATCCCGGCCCCGCCGCCAGTTCCAAGCGGTAGGTACCCGCTTCGAGTCCCTCAAAACGGTACATCCCGTCGCTGCCGGTTCGGGCAGCTGGCTCCGTTGGCTGCCGTGCCCCGTCGAGGTTCAGATCCAGAAAAACTTCCCAACAGGCCAACGGCCGCTCACCGGCTGGCCCGCCTGTTTCCCACTGCTGGTTCCCGTTCCCATCCTCGAAAACACGCCCTGAAAGTGTCACGGCCAGCAGGCAACGGGATTCGAGCACCTCGAGCGACCGCATTCGGTCCCTCGCTCCAAATACCCGACTGTGCCGCCGCCTGTCTGCACGTCGCTGTCGTTTTTCTCTGGGCATGTTCGGTTATCGCTCGAATCGTCCGATTCGTTCACCGCCATTTTGAGCAGATTCTTGCGGCGTAAACGCCACGGCCCAGGATCCCATCATTCGGACGCCCGCCGGAGGCCGCCTCGGCGCGCAACGGCCAGCGGCCGTGTGTCGGGCGAGCGACTCTGGCGATCGCAAGTCATGATGTAATAGCCGTTTACAAATCTGCTACCCAGCCCGCTGGAGTCCGAATCGACACATCTTGGTCATCGTAGTTGCTTGTCGTGCACGGGACAAACAAACGATTTGGCAAACAGGTGGCTCACAGTTAGACTGTGGGCGACCTGGATTAGTTCCCGAAAAAGTCTCGGCCCCCTCCCCCCGGATCTTGCCCATGCATTCGGGCAGTTGGCACAGGTTTACTGTCAGCAGCGGTGTGCGCCGTCGCACCGCCCCGCTGCGATTCTTATCCAGGGTGGGCCAGAGTGATTCTGCTCTGCAGCGGAGGAACTCCGCCTTTCCGTCGTCGTCCGCTCTTTGGTCGCGCGTCAGGATGGCTGTCGGTGTCGTGGCCGCTTCGTGGATCCTGATAGGTTTCCCGGTTACGGAGGTGATGGGGCAACTGTCCCGTGCTGAGTCCCCTCGCGTCGCCGCAGCCAACCCTTCCGCGCCCCCGTTCGCAACCGTACCGGGTAACTCAGCCTCTCCGGAGGATCAACTGCTGCCGGGGGAGGCCGAGATCACAGACACTGATCGCGAACACTGGTCATTCCAACCCCTCCGGCGGCCAGAAGTTCCGCGATGGGCCGAAGAACAGCTCGTGCTGGCCGATTGGAGTCATACTCCCCTCGACCAGTTTATTCTCGCCGGCCTGAAGAAAAAGGGGCTAAGTCCGGCTCCTCCCGCGGATCGCCTCACCTTACTGCGGCGTCTGTGCTTCGATTTAACTGGTCTACCGCCGTCGCCGGCGGACGTCGACACCTTCGAGAACGACGATCGGCCGGATGCCGTTGCACGGCTGGTCGATCGTTTGCTCGCATCACCCGCCTATGGCGAACGGTGGGCACAACACTGGCTGGACCTCGCGCGATTTGCCGAAACGGACGGGTTCGAGCACGACAAGACGCGTCCCAACGCGTGGCGGTATCGCGATTGGGTCGTGGACGCATGGAATCGGGACCTGCCCTATGACCAGTTCCTGAGCCAACAGCTAGCCGGCGACGAACTGTATCCCGACGATGATGGCGCCAGGCAGGCAACGGCATTCTGCCTTTCCGGTCCCGACATGCCCGACATCAATTCCCAGGATGAACGCCGGCACGTCCTGCTCAACGAATTGACTGCTACGGTGGGTTCCGTCTTCCTGGGACTCCAGGTCGGTTGCGCCCAGTGCCACGACCACAAGTACGATCCGATCAGCCAGGGCGACTTTTACCGGCTGCGAGCCTGTTTTGAGCCCGCCGTGGCCCTGAAGAAGGACCAGCTCGTATCGTTGCTGGACACGTCGCCGGCGGCGGAGGTACAGAGCCGGCTCTATGTGCGGGGAGATTGGCGCACGCCGGGGCCCGCTGTGTCGCCCGCCTTTCCGCGCATCGCCAACGCGGCTGGCATCCCCTTTCCCCCGGAATCGGTGACGAAGGCAGTCGGCAGGCGAGCGGCTCTCAGTCGTTGGTTGACCCGTCCGGATCATCCCTTGACCGCCCGTGTCCTTGCAAATCGTCTCTGGCAGTTCCATTTCGGCCGAGGCCTGTCGGAGACTCCGAGCGATTTTGGATTGCTTGGTGACGAACCCCTGCACGCCGAGTTGCTCGACTGGCTGGCCTGCGAGCTGGTCGACGGCCAGTGGAGCATGAAACACCTCCATCGACTCATCCTGACGAGCAGCGTGTACGCGCAGAGTGTTCACGGCGATCAGGCCAGTCTGCGAGCGGATCCTCATAACCGATATTGCAGCCGCTTCCAGCGCCGTCGCTTGTCCGGCGAGGAGCTGCGCGACGCCTTATTTAGCGCGAGCCAAGTGCTGAATCGGCGACAGGGGGGGCGTGGAGTGATGCCTCCCTTGCCGACGGAGCTCAGCCAGACGCTGCTCAAGAACCAATGGACGGTCAGCCCCGATCCCGCGGAGCATTACCGGCGCAGCATCTATGTCTTCGCACGCCGCAACCTCCGGTATCCCATCTTCGACGTCTTCGACCGTCCCGACGCCAATGGCAGTTGTCCCGATCGCAACCGTTCGACAACGGCCCCTCAATCGTTGCACCTGCTCAATTCTCAGCTGTCGCTGGATGCCGCCCGCAAACTCGCAGGATCGTTGCTGCAGGAGACGACGGACGAGCGGCAACTCGTTCTCCACGCGGTACGCCGCGTGCTGAGCCGCTTTCCTACCGCGGCCGAACAACAGAAACTGATCGCATTCCTGCAGCAACAGCGTGAGCTACTAGCGGCGGAAAACCGCCATGCGGCGACCATGGCGTCTCCCGATCCAATGCCACCGGACTTGGATTCGGCAGCAGGTGCCGCTCTGGTAGACCTGTGTCTGGCCTTGTTTAATCTCAGCGAGTTCGTGTACGTCGAGTGACTTCCATGTCTTAACCTCATTCCCAGCCCTTGCCATGCCCGCGTTAAGAACAATCGTCGCGTTGTCCGTTCTGTCCGCTTTCTCGCAGGCCGGATCAGCGGAACAGCCACCGCTCGCCCAGGCATTGATCTTTCATGCTTCGTTTGACCAGGGCGTCGACGCCGACTTCTCGGCGGGCGACAAACGCCTGTACACGGCAGAGTCGTATAAGATGCTCGAGGCGGCTCGGCCCGGCCTGCACCACGAGGGCATTACCCGGGTCGAAGGAAAGGGACGCTTCGGCGGAGCGCTGGAATTCCGTGTTCCAAACAAGAAGGCCATCTTCTTCCGCGCCGACAAGAACCTGGCCTATCGTGACACGGATTGGAGCGGCACCGTCTCTTTCTGGCTCAATCTCGATCCCGATCAAGACCTGGCACCGGGATATTGCGATCCCATCCAGATTACCGACAAGCAGTACAGCGACGCGGCTTTCTGGGTCGACTTCAGCAAGGACGAACGTCCCCGCCATTTCCGTCTCGGCGTTTTCGGAGACCTTGCGGGCTGGAATCCTCAAAACCAGCCCCCCGACAAGAACCCCGATTTCCAACAGCGACTCGTCACCGTCCGGCAGCCTCCTTTCCGCCGCGGTCAATGGACCCACGTCGCGCTGGTGTTCGCCGGACTTAACCGAAGTCAGCCAGGATACGCCCGTTTGTATCTGAACGGACACGTACAGGGTACAAGCGGCGATATCGCCGAACGGTTCACTTGGAATCCCGTCCAGGCCACCATTCGCCTGGGAATGAGCTATACCGGGCTATTCGACGAATTGTCCGTATTTCAGCGGGCATTGTCGGCCGCGGAGATCGCGCCGCTTT
>JBFWYF010000506.1:0-5886 GCA_050186685.1 Pirellulaceae bacterium | reverse complement strand
ACTGCTTCATGGCTGACTTCGAGGACGCGCATTCACCGACGTGGATAGGCACGATTCAAGGTCAAATCAACGTCCGGGATGCGGTCAATCGGACGATTGAGTACGTTGCACCGGAAACGGGGAAACATTACCGATTGCTCGATCGCGTGGCGACCCTGATCGTACGTCCGCGGGGATGGCACCTTGCGGAGAAGCACGTTTGTGTGGACGGCCAGGAAATGTCCGCCTCGCTGTTCGACTTCGGTTTGTATCTGTTTCACAACGCGCATCAGCTTCTCGAACGCGGCAGCGGTCCGTATTTCTACCTGCCGAAACTGGAAAGCCATCTCGAAGCTCGATTGTGGAACGATGTGTTTGTCCGTGCCCAAGCGATGCTGGGGTTGCCGGTCGGGACCATCCGCGCGACGGTGCTGATCGAGACGATCCTGGCCGCGTTCGAGATGGACGAGATCCTGTACGAGTTACGCGATCACGTGGCGGGACTGAACTGCGGACGGTGGGACTACATCTTCAGTTTCATCAAGCGATTTCGCCGCCGGCCCGAGATGGTGTTGCCGGATCGCGCGCAGGTCACCATGACGTCGCCGTTCATGCGTGCGTACTCGTTGCTCGCCATCAAGACCTGTCATCGCCGGGGAGCCGCCGCCATCGGTGGGATGGCAGCGCAGATCCCGATACGGGACAACCCGTCAGCCAACGAAGCCGCCCTGAGCAAGGTGCGGGCGGACAAGCAGCGGGAAGCCCACGATGGCCATGACGGCACCTGGGTCGCCCATCCGGGTCTCGTGGCGACGGCGCGCGAGCAGTTTGACGAGTACATGCCGACGCCGAATCAGATTGGACGGCAGCGGGATGATGTGTTGGTAGCTGCCGCGGACTTGTTGGCCGTGCCCGCCGGCACGATTACCGAGGAGGGGCTGCGCAGGAATATCCGGGTCGGTGTGCAATACATGGAGTCGTGGCTTTCGGGCAATGGCTGCGTACCGCTGTACAACCTGATGGAAGATGCCGCCACAGCCGAGATCTCGCGGACGCAGGTCTGGCAATGGCTGCACAACCACGCCGTCCTGGCCGACGGGCGGACGATCACGGTGCCGCTGTTCGAACAGGTCTTTGCGGAGGAAATGGAGCAGATACGCCAGGAAGTGGGCGCGGGACGCTACGCCTCGGGGAACTTCCACCTGGCTGGGAGGCTCTTCCACGAAATCATCGTGCAAGAGGAACTCGAGGAATTTCTAACGCTGAAAGCGTACCCGTATTTGCCTTAGGGATTTCCTCCCGTACGTGTGCCGGGCCGCTCGCTGCAAGGCCGGGGGCATAGCGGCATGCCGGGGGGGCAGGCACTTTTCGTGGAGCGAACAAGCGCTCTTTCGCGGGGCGGAAGGCGGCTTGCGCAATTCTCGTAGCAAGGAGCAAGATCATGACTGGATTGGAGCGTCACCAGGTAGGGATGGAAGAGTCGCAACGCGGCCTGAGTAAATCGAGTGCGCACTTGCTTGCCCGTTGCTGGGCGGAAGACGAACGCTGGGAAGGTATCTGCCGGCCCTATACGCCGCAGGAAGTGCTGCGGTACCGCGGGTCGCTTCCGATCGAATACTCCGTCGCCGCTGCCGGCGCCGAACGCCTCTGGCAGCTGTTGCATGGCACGGACTATGTTCATGCCCTGGGTGCCCTGACGGGAAATCAAGCCGTGGAGCAGGTCGCCGCGGGACTGAAGTCGATTTACGTCAGCGGCTGGCAGGTCGCAGCGGATGCGAATCTGGCAGGCCAGATGTACCCGGATCAGAGTCTGTATCCCGCGAACAGCGTTCCCGCGCTGGTGCGCAGCATCAACCACGCGTTGCAGCGGGCGGACCAGATCGCGCGACTCGACGATCTGCCCGATGACGTCTGGTGGTACGCGCCCATCATGGCCGACGCCGAAGCAGGTTTCGGCGGTGCGCTGAACGCCTACGAATTAATGCGCGAGATGATCGAGGCGGGCGCCGCGGGGGTGCACTTCGAAGATCAGCTGTCTTCGGCCAAGAAGTGCGGGCACATGGGAGGCAAGGTGCTCGTTCCGACCCAGGAGTTCGTGACCCGGTTGATCGCCGCGCGGCTGGCCGCCGATGTCTGCGGCGTGCCGACCATCCTGTGCGCTCGCACCGATGCCGACAGTGCACGGTTGATTACGAGTGACCACGACGAGCGAGACCGCCCGTTCCTGACCGGCGAGCGCACGGAGGAGGGCTTCTTCCGGCTCCGAGGCGGGTTGGAGTGCGCGATCGCCCGAGCGCGGGCCTACGCCCCGTACTGCGATTTGATCTGGTGCGAAACGTCGCATCCGGATCTGACAGAGGCCCGCCGTTTCGCCGAAGGGGTTCATGCCACCTGTCCGGGCAAACTATTGGCCTACAATTGCTCCCCGTCGTTCAATTGGAAGCGTCATCTGGACGACACGACGATCGAACGCTTCCAGCGGGAGCTGGGGGCGATGGGTTACAAGTATCAGTTTGTCACCCTGGCCGGCTTCCACACGTTGAATCTCAGTATGTTCCAGCTGGCGCGCGGCTACCGCGACGACGGTATGGCGGCCTACGCCCGACTCCAGGAACTGGAGTTCGACGAGGAACGACGGTTTGGCTACCGAGCGGTCAAGCACCAGGCATTTGTAGGTACGGGATTCTTCGACCAGCTGCTCACCTCGATCACCAGCGGGCATACGTCGGTGACGGCCTTGCATGGTTCGACGGAGGAGGAGCAGTTCGAGGTAGCGACCACCGGCCGGCCGGTCTAAGTCGCTATCCTGGTATGAGAAGATTGTCTCACGCGGAGGCGCTGAGGCACGGAGTGGCGTGGGAACTTGCGACACGAGGTGGCACGGGAGGGGCATACCACGAAGGACGCGAAGAGCACGAAGCTACATGAACGGAGCTGTGTGGTCGAAGCGGCGGGGGTTGGCATCTCGTTCGAGCTGCGTCATCTCCGGGCTGTAGAAAGTGACGGCATGCAACCCCATGGCCGCTAAGGTATGGACTTCGTGCTCTTCGTGGTACTTTCTCGCGTGGTGGTAGCCGATGGACTAGCCCGCCCACCCCGCCGGCAGTGGCTGGGATACAAGGCGGCATCGGGTGAATCCATGCCTCGATGGCTCTCTGTGGCTTCGCGCCTCCGCGTGAGACCCTATCCGCAGGCGAACCAGCCACACGGAGCCCCGGACCGTGCGGTATACGAAAGCCCGCATCGCTCGCCACGGCCCGCTGAATGCCGGAAGATTGTCGCACGCGGAGGCGCAGAGGCACGGAGTGGCCGAGGAACTTGCAACACGAGATGGCACGGGAGGGGCATACCACGAAGGAAGCGGAGAGCACGAAGGATCGAATGGGACGGTTTCCGCTCACCCGGCGCGGGCTGGTGCATCTACCACGGGGCGGCGATAATTCCGGCTGGACATTCCGCCTGGACGCTCGGCACATCCGTGATCGAAAGAACGGTGAAGAGCAAGCCATGCTAATGGAGGCAACGTCATGAACCCGTCGCGTGTGAACCGTCGTGATTTCGTCCGTGCAGGTGCTGCGGCGTCGGCTGTCTTATCCGCGCCCTGGTTTGTGCCGGCTCGGGCCCTCGGCCGCGATGGCAACGTAGCACCCAGCGAACGGATTACCTTAGGCGTCATCGGAATCGGTCCCCGTTGTACCTACGATCTGAAAGCCATGCTGGGGTTATCCGACGTCCAGTGTGTGGGGATCGCCGACGTGCAGGCTACGCGGCGCGACGCGGGAAAAAAACTGGTCGATACCCACTACGGAAATCAGGACTGTGCCATCTATCGCGACTTCCGGGAGCTGTTGGCGCGTAGTGATGTTGACGCGGTGCTGATCGCGACGGGAGACCGATGGCACGCGACCGCTTCCATGATGGCGGCGAACGCCGGCAAGGATGTCTACAGTGAAAAGCCTTGCGGATTGACGATCGAATACTGTCAGCAGTTGGCCGACACCGTAAAGCGCACGGGGCGAGTCTTCCAAGCGGGGACCCAGCGTCGCAGTGTGCCGAACTTCCAGCTTGCGGTCCAGCTGGCTCACAGCGGCAAGCTCGGAAGAATTCATACGCTGTACGCGTCCGTTTATACGCCCGTGCTGGACGCTGCCTGGCTGCCGGGTGAGCCGACCCCGGCACGGGATGTGGTCGACTGGAACCTGTGGTTGGGGCCGGCACCCTGGCGTCCCTACAATCGGCTGTACGTCGAGGGGCGTTGGCGCGGCCACTACGATTTCGACTCGGGGGCGAAGCTGCTCGATTGGGGTGCCCATACATTGGACTTATGCCAGTGGGCGAACCGCGCCGACGAAACGACGCCGGTCGAGTTTGAGCCGTCCATGACCAACATCACGGCCCGTTACGCCAATGGTGTGAAAGTGGTGCTCGACTTTCTGAAAACACCGTTCGGTGAGCGTCCTGGTTGGATCCAGCATCTGGGGACCTGCCCGGTGCGCTTTGTGGGGGACGACGGCTGGGTGGAAACCGGCGACAGCGGCGAGATCGAAGTGTCGTCACCTTCCCTGAAGCGGGACCTGCCCGAGCTGGCGAAAAAGGTCGCTGGGCTGGATGTATCCGCTCACGCGCGAAACTTCTTCGACTGCATCAAGTCGCGCGGGGCGACGGCGGCGAATGCGGACGTCATGCGGCGTTCCCATGTAGCGTGTCACGCAGCCGCCATTTCGTGGATCTTGAATCGCAAGCTGCGCTTTGACCCGGCCAAAGAAGAGTTCGTCGACGACGCCGAGGCCAACGGATTGCGTACCCGCCCCGCGCGTAATCCGTGGAGCTAGAGCCGTCGCTAAAGCTCACCCCACGCTGGGAACCACTTAAACAGCGCAATCGCCAGCATCGTGCCCAACAAAGGGATCAGCACGGTCGTGACAAAGATCGGACCGTAGGCGCGGCCATGCGTTTCGCCGCAGATATTACGGATCAGCATGACGAGATAGCCGTTGGCGGGCAGTGAGTCGAGCGTACCCGAAGCGATCGCCACCACCCGGTGCAGGGCTCGGGGAGCCACGCCGAGCTGGTCGATAAAAATGGGTTTTACGATCGGCAAAGCGATTCCCTGCCCGCCGGACGCGGAGCCCGCGATGGCCGCAATGACTCCGACGGCCACGGCGGCGCCAATCAACGGATCGCCCGGCAGCTGGGTGACCCACGAGACGACGATTTCAAAGGATGGCAAGTCGCGGACCGCGGCGCCGAATCCGACCACGGCGCTGGTCGAACCAGCGGCGAGCAACCCGTTCACGAAGCCGTCGCCCAGGCTGGTCCAGACTCCGCCGAGCCACGGTCCCAGGCACAGCATCGCCGCTACCACGCCCAGGAAGATGGCCAGGGTGGCATCCTCCGGAAAGTGGCCGAGCACGTGGTGCAGCGTCCGCAGGGCGGACGGCGCGTTGGCGGGCAGTTCGATCCACGTGGCCAAGGTATGTCCTGCCCATGGGGCCACGTTCAGCGCCAGCAGCGTAATGCAGAGCGGCACCACGGATCGTGTAAACCCGGGCAGCTGGTCCGCACGCACTTCCGGCCGGACCTGGTCTCGCTCGTACGACTCGAACCGGCCACCCCGGACCATGTCTCGCCGAATGGCCCATTCGAGATACCATTGCCCCAGCAGAAACATGCAAGCCGCCACGATCAGACTGACGGGCCACCCGGCGCGGGCATCGGTCAGCGACTGGCCAGTGGCTTCGTCCACCAGGTACTGGATCGGGATCAGATTCTGGATTTCCGGAGAGCCCGCCGAGGTCATGGTGAAGGTTACGGACCCGAAGGCAATGGCAGCGGGAATGAACCGCCGTGGGAGATTCGCAGCACGGAACAGCTGCAAGGCCAGCGGGAACACCGAAAACCCGACCA
>JBFWYF010000505.1:0-5887 GCA_050186685.1 Pirellulaceae bacterium | reverse complement strand
CGACCCGATGAACTGTCGGTCGGAGACTACATCCTCAACGGCGGTGAAGTGGCAGCGATGATCGTCATTGACGCCGTCTTGCGCTTGATCCCCGAAGTGCTGGGCGACGAGGAAAGCCATCAACAAGACTCGTTCTCCGGCGACCAGCGCTGGCTGGAGTGTGCTCAGTACACGCGGCCCCGCGAATACCGAGGACGCAAGGTGCCGGAGGTACTGCTGAGCGGCGATCATGAGCAGATCGCCCGCTGGCGGCTCGAACAAGGATACCTGAGAACGCGACAGCGTCGCGCCGACTTATTGCCTCGATCCAACTCGCAAAGGAACAACCATGACTCACGAAATTCTCAAGAAGGTCGAGGCCACCTGCCTCAAGACTGAGGTCCCCTCGTTTGCCATTGGCGACACGGTGGATGTCCACACGAAGATTCTGGAAGGCGACAAGGAGCGCATTCAGATTTTCAGCGGAACGGTGATCGCGCGCAGCGGGGGCGGGACCCGCGAAATGTTCACGGTGCGCCGCATCGTGGCCGGCGAAGGGGTCGAACGCAAGTTCCCGCTCCACTCACCGAAAATCGCGAAGGTGGTCGTCAAACGCAGCGGTGTCGTACGGCGCGCCAAGCTGTATTTCCTCCGCGACCGCGTTGGCAAGGCCGTGCGGCTCCGTGAACGGCGCACGCAGACGCAAGCCGACGCCTGATCCCGCGCGTAGGGGCAGAGACGATGGCGTGGTGGCAGCGTTACTGGCACCGGTGGCGGCAAAGGCGGAAGCCGCTGACGCTCGGCCAGCGCGGCGAAGCGGCGGCGGCCCGCTTCCTGCAGCGTCAGGGATGGACCGTGGTGGCGCGAGGCCAGCGCGATCGGCTCGGCGAACTGGATCTCGTCGCTGTGGATGGTCGCACGGTCGTCTTTGTCGAGGTCAAGACCAGGACCTCGTGTGACTATGGGCCGCCCGACACGGCCGTGGATCGGGAAAAGCAGCGGAGGCTCAGCCGCGTGGCATTGGCCTACTTGAAGCGGCACGACTTGCTCGAATGTTCCGCTCGTTTTGACGTCATTGCCGTCGTGTGGCCCCTCGGCGCCCGCACCCCGCTCATTGAGCACTACCGAGACGCTTTTGAAGTCGTCGGACGCGGGCAGATGTTCGCTTAGCGCCGCACGGGATTTTACAGCGGAGTGACAGACGCCATGTTGTTAGAACAGCTTCGGCAGCATCACATTTCCCGTTCCGCCATGGCGGTGCTACGCGCTGCCGATGAGGTCGGCCAGTTGACCATAGTCGAGTCGGTCGAGCACTTGGCGGAGTTGGCCGTGCCGGCCGACCGATGTGATCCGCAGGGGTACTTCACCGTCGGGTACGACGTGCCTGGCCGCGGCTTCATTCCCGAAGCGCGGGTGTGCCGGGTACGGAACGGAGTGTCGGCCAATTACCTCGAGCCGTACATGCGACGCCGGGACGCCGAATGCATGGTCATCGCGGACGAGAAGGCCACGGACAAACCGACGTTCAAGGGGCGGTTCGGGACCGACTTTGCCCCACTGCGGCAGGATACGCTGGACTGGCTGAAGTCGCAGCCCATTGCCTGCTTTTTCTTCGAGTCCGGTTTGCCCGGGCAGGCCCTCAACGCGCTAGCCATCTGTCCGGCCAATGCCGGGTTCTTCGCCCTCGGCTTGGCTATGCTGCAGGGGATCAAGCCATTGTCCCACCTGCTGGAGCAAGGGGAAGGGTACCGCATAGGCGCCATTGTGTATACGGCGCCGGTGTTCCGGCACACGCACTTTGGCGGCAAGCAGGTAGTGGTCCATAACCGCCGGCAGGAGGAGGTAGGCCTGCACGAGCTATTCAGCTACAACCTGTACCCCGGGCCGTCCGCCAAGAAGGGGGTGTACGGAATGCTGCTGACGCTCGGCGAGCGAGCCGAGGTACCGTGGACGACCGCCCACTGCTCGACCGTGCAGGTAGTCACGCCCTACGACAACACTACCACCATCATGCATGAGGGCGCGTCCGGGGGTGGTAAGAGCGAGATGCTCGAAGTGATGCACCGCGAGCCTGACGGGCAGGTCCGGCTGGGCACCAACACCGTCACCGGCGATCAACGATTCCTCACCATGCCCCGCGGGTGCGACCTGCGGCCTGTCACCGACGACATGGCCTTGTGCCATCCGAAGCTCCAAAACAACGACGGGTCGCAAGGGCGCCTTACGCTGATCGACGCCGAGCAGGGTTGGTTCGTGCGGGTCAATCACATCAGCCGGTACGGTACCGACCCCAACCTGGAAGGGTTGACGATTAATCCGCCGGGGCCGCTGCTGTTCCTGAACATCGACGCGGTACCGAATTCCACTGCGCTCATCTGGGAGCACACGGAAGACGCCCCCGGCTCGCCGTGCCCGAACCCACGGGTGATCCTCCCCCGCCATTACATCCCGGGGGTGGTAAACGAGCCCGTAACGGTGGGCATACGCAGCTTCGGCGTCCGCTGCCCCCCGTGTACCCGGCTCAACCCCACCTATGGCATCCTTGGTCTGTTCCACGTGCTGCCCCCGGCGCTGGCCTGGCTATGGCGGTTGGTCGCTCCCCGCGGCCACGGCAACCCGTCGATCGTATCTTCCGAGGGTATGCAGTCCGAAGGGGTCGGGTCCTACTGGCCGTTCGCCACCGGCCGCCGCGTGGACCAGGCCAACATCCTGCTGCGCCAGATCATGGAGACGGCCACCACCCGGTTCGTGCTCATCCCTAACCAGCACATCGGCAGTTGGAACGTGGGCTTCGCCCCGCAGTGGGTGGCCCGCGAATACCTGGCCCGCCGCGGCACCAGCCCGTTCCGCATGGACGAGCTGATGCCCTCCCGCTGCCCCCTGCTGGGTTACCACCGGCAGAAGATCCAGGTTGAGGGCCAGACGGTGGGCACGTGGTTCTTTGACGTCTCGTCGCAGCCGGAGGTCGGCGTGGAGGCGTACGACACTGGCGCACAGGCGCTGACCGAGTTCTTCCACCGCCAACTGCTGGAGTTCCAGCACCCCGAGTTGGACCCGCTGGGTCGGAAAATGATCCAGGCGTGCCTGGACAAAGCGTCGGTCCAGGATTATGACTCGTTCGCGCCGGCATCATGACGGCCGCCGGATCGGTACGACCCACCGACGGGGCCGGGTTGCCCGTCAGTAACTATCGCCGCGCGCCTCGCATCGGCCTTCAGGAACTCCGGCGATTCACCCGCCAGCGGCCGGGTTGAAGACGCCGTCAGTGCACGTCCTCGTCGCCGTGAGACAGCCAGCGTTCCGCATCATCCGCATGTTGAGCGATGCCGAGGACGCTGTGGCGGATCTCCTCGGGATCGCATGTCGCGCGGGGGTAGACATTGGTCATGACAAAGTGTGCCGCGCCGTGAATCATCTCGATGCCGACCGCCCCGTACGGAAAGCTTGGGTTCAGCTCCAGAGCACGCTGGAAATGGCGTTCGTCGGCGGCGCCGCAGACGCTCACGATGCGAATGACTTGCTCCGCCACGGCCACGCCGGCCGCAATCTCCACCTGAACTTTCTGCCGTCGCCCGTTCGGCAGCGACACCAGCACCTCGAATTGGTTCCCGCTCCCGGCAATCGCTACGCTGGCCTCCCGCAGCGATTCGCGCAGCAGACTGTCCAGGCTGCGTAGACAACCGTAGGCGGCTCGGAGATCGGTCAGCAGCGTGTGCGCATTGTCGTAGCGCTGGTCTGGATCCGCCGACAGGCACCGATCGACGATTTGTGCGGCCGTCTCCGGGAGGCCCCGGCAACTATCTTGCGAGCGGTAGTCGGGTCGCTGGCGTATTTCCTGCAGCAGGTCCACGAGGGTGTTGCCCTGAAATGGCAGCCGGCCGGTGAGCAGTTGAAAGTAGGTGACGCCCATGGCGTAGACGTCGCTGCGCATGTCGGCCGGTGCGCCGTCGAATAGCTCTGGGGCCATGTAGTTTGGAGTGCCAGTCAAGATCCGCCCATCGTCGGCATGGGCCTGATGGATTCGCTTGGCGAGGCCGAAGTCGGCCAGCTTGGCCAATCGGCTGCGGTTGAGAAGCACGTTGGCGGGTTTGATGTCCCGATGAACCATGCCGTGTGCGTGGGCCAGGCTAAGGGCCGAGCCGATCTCGACCATCAGTCGGGTGGCCTCGGCAAAGTCAAAGGCGCCGGCTTCAGCCAGCTGACTGCTCAGCGACCGCCCGTCGACGTACTCCATTTCAATGAAGTGGTGCCCACGATCGTGTCCGACATTGTGGATGGTCACGACATGGGGGTGGACGAGTGCGGCAGCGGCACGTGCTTCGGCCAGAAAGGACTCCGCTGCCTGTTCCGCGCGGTCCGACGCAGGGGACCTCAAGATTTTCAGAGCGCAGGGCCTCTCGAGCGTCAAATGCCGTGCGAGGTAGACCCGGGCCATGCCTCCCTCGCCCAGGAACCGCTCGATCCGGTAATTACCCAGTTCGGTGCCATCCAGATTCTCCCATAACCCCGTGTCGCCGCGCGTGGTAAAGTCTGTCGTGGTGCTCAAGTCCTGGAGCGTCCGCGTGGCAAAATCGTGGGCGATCCGGCCGCACTGGCTGCAACGTTCCGTCCCACTGGGAAGGGGTGACTGGCAAAAAGGGCAAACGGAAGCAGAGACTGGCATAGGTATTCCTCGATGTCGTAACCAGTATATCGCTCGCCGGACCTCCGATCTTGCGTTTCCCTGTCGTGTCGATTGACGATCTGGCCTTGAGATGGCGACAATCGATAAACTGACATCGTGTCTTGAGTCTTTTCTCTCGGCGAATCAAACATGTCCGAATACGAAGTTCCCGATTCACCTCCACGTCCCAGCTCCGATCCGGGTCAGCCGTTTCAAGTGCAGCTGGCCTCGCGCGTGTATCGCCTCCCACCGTATCTGTTTGGCCGCATCAACACGTTGCTGTACCAAAAGCGGCGGGCAGGCAGCGATGTCATTGACCTGGGAATGGGTAATCCGCACGATCCTCCCCAGGATCTGATCGTGGAAAAGTTGGCCGAAGCGGCCCGTGACCCGAAGAATCACGGCTACAGCAAATCGAACGGCATCGCCAATTTGCGTGGGGAGGTGGCCAGCAAGTACCACCGGCGGTACGGCGTCCGACTTGATCCCGAATCGGAAGTCATTGTCTGCCTGGGATCGAAGGAAGGCTTCAGCCACATGTGCCTGGCGCTGATGGGGCCCGGCGACACGGCGATTATTCCGGCACCCTATTTCCCCGTGCACACTCATGCGATCGCCATCGCTGGTGGCAATGTCATTTCGCTGGAAGTGGCGGACAGCCAGCGGTTTCTGTCAAACATCGCGTACACCTGCCAACATTTATATCCCAAGCCGAAGCTGCTGGTGCTGAACTACCCGCACAACCCGTCTAGTGTTACGGTCGAGCCGGAGTTCTTTGTCGACGTGGTGAAGTTGGCGAAGCGGTATGGGTTTATGGTGATCAGCGATTTCGCTTACGCAGATGTCGCCTTTGATGGTTACCAGCCCCCCAGCTTTCTCGCGGCGCCGGGCGCCAAGGAAGTTGGCGTCGAGTTTACGACCATGAGCAAGGGCTACAACATGGCGGGGTGGCGCGTGGGCTTTGCCTGCGGCAACGCCGAAATGGTCCGGGGCTTGGCGGTGATGAAGGGCTACTTCGACTACGGCATGTTTCAGGCCATCCAGATTGCGGCGATTGTCGCGCTGCGACAGACGGAAGCGGCGGTCGAGGCGCAGGCTCGCGAGTACCAGAAGCGTCGTGACGTACTCGTCGACGGACTCCGCCGCGCTGGCTGGGAGGTCACGCCCCCGCGAGCAGGCATGTTCGTATGGGCGAAGGTTCCGGAGCCGTGGCGCAGTCGCATGTCGACGATGGACTTCGCCATG
>JBFWYF010000504.1:0-5890 GCA_050186685.1 Pirellulaceae bacterium | reverse complement strand
GGGCGGAGGTCGGTAACGATCCGAATGCCGAACTCGTGTGGGAAGAGAATCTCGGGCTCTTCACGATCGAATTGCAGCGGCAGATCCGGATCAATGAGCCTCGGTACTACACCTACCCGCCGGAAATGGCGGACCCCCGCTACGTATACCCGTACGTGTTTACGATGCCGGTGCCTCCCTTCGTCGATCGCGACATCGACCAGCTCGCCACGCATAGCCTGGTGCCAAAATTCTCGCCCGCCAACATGATGCAACAGCTGACGCCCGAGATGAAGGCTTTCCTCGAGAAGAAGAAAGCCGAAATGAAGACGAAGAAAAAGTCGGACGATCCTGGCGTCCAAGGCATCCAGGGAATGCAGTCCATGCCGGGAGTGAACATGGGGATGGGCGGTATGGCGGGTATGGGTGGCATGCCTGGCATGGATGGAGGCATGGGAATGGGCATGCCTGGCATGGGAGGCATGCCCGGAATGGACGGGGGGATGGGCATGGGGATGGGCATGCCCGGAATGGGAATGCCTGGTATGGGGATGCCCGGCATGGACGGGGGCATGGGGATGGGCATGCCCGGTGCGGAAGGCGATATGTCCATGGGTATGGGGATGGGCATGCCTGGCATGGGCATGCCTGGCATGGGAATGCCCGGCATGGGAATGCCCGGCATGGGCGACATGTACGGCATGGGGATGACGAGCATGGAACGCGGCCCGCAAGTCGATTACTTGCTGATCCGCTTCTTCGACTTTGGTGTGGAACCAGGCCGGAAGTATCGATACCGGGTCCAGATTCTGATCGAAGACCCCAATCATCCTGCCGACATACGGATGGAACCAATCGAGCGATTCCTGGATGACACCGTGAAGAAGCGCCTTGTGGAGGTGAACGCGGAGGAACAGGAGCGTAAGACGCAATATGCCGACAAGACGCCACTCGAACAGACGATTCTGAGTCGCAAGTATTACCTGCGAAGTGACTTCAGCGAGCCAAGCGAAATCGTGGAAGTGAAGGTGCCGCCTGCCACCATTGCGGGCGAAATCTCGGGCGGTCGATTCGTGAGCATGCCCAAAGACTCGCCAGCGCCACCTGACTTGATGATTCAGACGGATGAGCCCACGGGCAAGATGATGGCCGTGGTCCACGACCCGGAACGTTCTGTCGACATTCCGGGAATCGTCGATGTGCACCGCGGCTCGGTGTTGAACTTCACTTCCAACGCGGACGTAATTCACCCCGTGCAGCTGGTCTTCAAGAAGTTGAAGGACGTCCAGTTCCAGACGAATCGGCTGGTGGCCGATATCCGCGGGGGCATGGAACTCCCCGAGACCAAGCCACCCACGCCCAAGCAGCCGTCGGGCATGGCGGCCGCCGACATGGCGATGGGCATGGACATGGGAATGGGCATGGCCACGCCCACTCCGGAGAAGTCGACGCCGCTGTATACCTTTGGTGAATACGCGGTCGTGGATCCGTCCGGAAAATTGCACGTTTATAACGAATTTGAGGACTGGAAGAACTTCAAGCGGCTGGCCTTGCCGCCTCAACCCGATACAGCGGGCATGGGCATGGGGGGCATGCCGGGCGATGTCATGCCCGGAATGGAGGGCGCCATGCCGGGTGACGAAGGCCCGCGGCGTCGCGGCCGCTAAGGCCTAAGCCCAAAGTCGCTCCGCTAACGACAGACGTTTAAGGCCACGGCCGGCCTGCTCCAGCAGACCGGCCGTGTTTTTTTTCTTGCAGGAACTTTCGAGGGGCTAGCGGCGCCCAGCGCTGCACTACAATCGCTCGGCCGAACCTTCCCCTTCTCCCTCCTCCTCTAACTGCCTAACTGCCTAACCGCCTAACCGCCGCGGCGAAACTGGCCTGGAGCGTTGGCGGGGAGCCCGGTATGCTCCCCCCTCGCGACGACTCCCCGTGACAGGACGTCACTGATAGGGCCCAAGGAGGGGCACATGCGTAAGTCGTTTATCCTGTTTTTGATCGGCATCCTAGGTGGGGGCGGCTGGCTGTTCTTGCGCAACTCCGGCGTCCAGGGCCTTCCCAACCTGGGGCTGCCGAGCCTCCAGTCACCCGCGGCTGACGGCACAACGCCCATCTCCATTCCCGGCGGCACCCACCGTGATACCATCCGCGTCGCGTCGTTCAATATCCAGGTCTTTGGCCGTACGAAGATCAGCAAGTCGCACGTCATGGACGTGCTGGTGCGCATTGTCCAGCAGTTCGACGTGGTCGCGATCCAGGAGATCCGGGCGCGCGAAGACGACATCCTGCCCCGCTTTGTCGACATGCTGAATGCCGGAGGACGAAAGTACGATTTCGTCATCGGACCGCGCCTGGGGCGCACCGTCAGCACCGAGCAGTACGCCTACGTGTTTGACTCGCAGACCATCGAGGTCGACCGTCTGCAGTTGTACACCGTGAACGATCCGGATGATGTCCTTCATCGCGAACCGCTGGTAGGGTGGTTCCGCGCTCGCGGCGTCACTCCCGACGCGGCCTTCACATTCTCCTTGGTAAATATCCATACCGACCCGGACGAAGTGGAACAGGAAGTAAACGTGCTGGACGACGTCCTCCATGCCGTCCGGAACGACGGGCGGGGAGAAGACGATGTAATCCTGCTGGGGGACTTGAATGCCGACGACCGACACCTGGGTCAGCTGGGCCAGGTCGCCAATATTTTTCCAGCAATCTCCAACGTCGCCACGAATACCGCAGGCACCAAGCAGTACGACAATCTGATCTTTGATCGCCTGGCCACGCGGGAATACACCGGACGTGCGGGCGTGTTCGATTTCTTACGCACGTACAACTTGTCGCTGGACGCAGCCAAGGAGGTCTCGGACCATCTGCCGGTCTGGGCGGAGTTCAGCGTGGTGGAGGGAGGCCAATACGGCCGAGTCGCTTCACGACCCGAGCCGTAATCGCAGCTGGCCCAGTATGGGCCTCCGGGCCGTGGCGGTGTGCCGGCATGGAACGCACGCAAGTACACCGCGGAGCCGAGGGGGCCACACTCGGCGGGCCACACTCGGCGGGCCACACTCGGCGGGCCACACTCGGCGGGCCACACTCGGCGGGCCACATTCACTCGGCGGGCAGTTCCCACACGGTGCGGTACGCGCCCTGGAGCTCAACGAACTCGAGCCAGCGCTGATAAAACGGGTGGGAGGCGATCGTGGCGCTGTCGCCAATCACCACCAGCTTCCGACGAGCACGCGTCAAGGCGACATTCATACGGCGCACATCGGCGAGAAATCCGATTTCGCCCTCGGCGTTCGACCGGACCAGCGACACGACGATCGCTTCTTTTTCGCGTCCCTGAAAACCATCCACGGTGTCGATCTCCAGCTCCGGTACGTCGATGCGGTCCCTCAAGTGGCGCACCTGCGCGGCATAGGGCGCAATGACCCCGATATCCCGCCCCGCCAGTCCCGCTGACACGAGCGCCGTCACGCACTGTTGAACGATCTCACCTTCCCGCGCATTCCAGCGGCTTTCCCCCTCGGCTTCCTGCTGTTCGTCAAAACTGGCCCCGGCGGTATCGAAAAACTCCAGTACCGGAACGGTCCAGCGGTCCTCGGCGACACCGGGCAAGTCTGCCAGCCGGTGCATGGCCACGGACGGATCCGCCACCAGGTTGCCGGAATAGAACTCTTCTGAGGAAAACTCCATGATGGCGTGGTGCATGCGGTACTGAACGGTCAACTGCCGGGATAGCGCCTCCTCGCCGCTGGCCATCAGCCGTTCCAGCAGGCTGATCGCGAACCCCTCGCGAGCCGCATCGGACGAGACGACTGTCGGAGGCAGCTGGCAATGATCGCCGGCCAGCACCAGGCGATTGGCGCGCAACAAGGGGATCCAGCAGCCGGGCTCCGTCGTCTGGCACGCCTCGTCGATGACAGCCAGGTCGAAGAAGCGTTGTCCCAATAGTTCGCTGTCCAGGCCAGTCGTCGTCGCGCAGATGATATCGGCCTGGTCCAGGACCTGTCGCACCACGAGGCTTTCGATGCGCCGCGCGTCGGCGATCAGCTGGCGCGCTTCCTCTCGCATCTCGCGCTTCGCTCCCGGCTCGGGGCGAGCCCGTGTGTAGCGCGACGCGCGATCGCGCAGCGTGTGCGCCTCGCGGACCAGCTTGCGGGCGACCTTCACATCCTCGTGACGTTCGACGACCAGATCCAGGGCATATTCCCGCAGCCCCGGTAACACGCGGGCCGGGTGCCCCAGTCGCACGACGCGTTCGCCTGCCCCCGCCAGCCGCTCGAGCAGGTTGTCGACAGCCAGGTTACTCGGCGCGCACGCGAGTACTTTGTCCCCTCGCCGGACGGCCTGCCGGATCAGCTCCACGACGGTCGTCGTTTTCCCCGTCCCGGGCGGGCCATGAATGATCGCCACATCGGCCGCCGACATCGCAAACTCGACCGCGTGCCGCTGGCTGGCGTTCAACCCATCGTCCAACGGCTGCACCGGTGTCGACGGCCGGAACGTCGCGGGGCGTTCCCCCATCAACACGCCACGCAATTGAGCCAACCGGTCGCCGCTCGCCTCGCGCGTTCGTTCCAGGGCAGCACGCTGCCGCTGTCGAGCGACCTCGTCAGCAGACAAGTCCAGCCGCAACAACGCCGGAAAAGGATCCCAATCCGGCAGTTGCGTCAGGGCGACTTCGACCGTGTGCGATCCGATCCCGCTGACGACCCCGCGCCAGCCCTGCTCGCGTTCCGCGCGCTGGTCCGACAGCAGTACAGGTGAGCCGTGCCCCAGCCGCGTCCACGGAATGGGCGCCCCCACCTCCCGCTTGCCCAACGTCAGAATCGTGCGTCCCCCCAGCCCGAGGAACTCATCCCGCAGCACCAGGTCGACCAACGTATGCCCGGTCTGCTCGGCAAGCCGACCCTTTTTTCGCCGGCTGTCGCGCAGCCGCTCTTCGGCCTCCGCCTGGCTTTCCCACTCCAGCAACTGGATTAAATGCGTGAAATGGTCGCGGGCACTCCCCGCACGGCTCGGCCCCGCTCCCGCCGCCCGAATATGCTGCGTGCCGACCGCAGCCCCGTCCAACGCCTTGACCAACCGCTGTAACCACGCCGCCGGCACCTCGACCGTGGCCGAACGCCCCATGAGTTGAATCATGCCCACCGTCGACCTGTCCTGCTGTCCGACCTGCTCCAACAGACGGACAAGGGTCCCTGTGGTGGTGTGAGGAGGAAGCGCTTCCAGGTTCAAAATGGCAGTCCGCTCGGACATGACGCTTTCGATGGCTCCTCAGATCAAGTGCTGGCCCTTTCCTAGTGTAGCCTGTTCACCGAAAGTGGTCCGCTCGGCGGGCCTCGCTCGATCGAACATTCTTCTGGCAACAAAAAACGGCGCTGCGTCTGGGACGCAGCGCCCTAACAAGCCAACCTGAGACTGCTTCCGCTCGAACGCGCTAGCGTGACCAGCGCCGGAAGATCCGACCCCGGGACGTCGCCGGGGCCGCTTGCGAACGATAGCCGGGCGCAGCTAGCGCCGTGGTCTCGCTGGTCGCCTCGGGCGGTGCCTCGGCGACAATCGCCTGTGCCGGCACCACCTGTTGATCTGCCACCTGCTGCTCGGGCAAAGCGGGCTGCTGGGCCATCGGCGGAACTCGCCCGGACGCCGTGGCATCGGAGGGCGAAGGTGAAATCGTCGGCTGAGGTGCCGTCACCCGTTGCGATGCCGGAGGCTGCGCGAACGCGCCGACCGGTGGTGCCGGCTGCACGGGAATAGCCGGACTGCCGTAAGTACGGGCATAGGGCGGCGCCATGTATGCGGGCTGCGGATGATAATAAGCCGGTCCGCCACACATCCCATTCGCGCATCCCCCGCGACCGCCAAAACCAAAAATCCCTCCCTGAGCCGTCGCACTTACTCCCCCAGCGAC
>JBFWYF010000503.1:0-5890 GCA_050186685.1 Pirellulaceae bacterium | reverse complement strand
CAATCGAGCGGCGGAGTGCCCCGCCAGATCGCGGGCGATCACTTCCGCAAACACGATCCCTTCCGCGGCGGATCGCCTCACCCGGCCCGGGGCCTGTTGCGTCCAGCGCGCACGCGGTAGCCTGTACCGGCACTTTCTCCCTCTCAATTCGCTCCATGCAGCCAACAGGAGTTGACGGATGAAGACGTGGATTTGCTGCCTCGCGTGTCTGGCGATCGGTACGGCTGCTCGTCTGGATGCCGCTGTCCAGCATCAGACGATCAAGTACCAAGTCGGCGACTTGGAATGTGTCGGCTACCTTGCCTGGGACGACGCCGTCAGCGGTCCGCGGCCGGGTGTCCTCGTTGTCCACGAGTGGTGGGGACTGAACGACTACGCGCGCCAGCGGACCGAGCAGCTCGCGCAGCTTGGATTTCTCGCCTTTGCGGCCGACATGTACGGAGCTGGCAAGACGGTCAAACATCCTCAGGAAGCCGGTCAAATGGCGGCGACCGTCCGGTCAAATGTCGCCGATTGGCAGAAGCGGGCCGTGGCCGCGCTGGACGTCCTCAAACAGCACGCCTTGTGCGATGCCCAGCGACTGGGGGCGATCGGCTACTGCTTTGGAGGCTCCACCGTACTCCAACTCGCCATGACCGGTGCCGATCTCGACGCCGTCGCGACCTTTCATGGAGCATTGCCGACGCCGACCGTCGAAGACGCTCGCCAGATCAAAGCCACCTTGCTGATCTGCCACGGCGCTCAAGACTCGTTCATTCCGGAAGCCACGATTCAAAAGTTCCGCGCCACGCTCGACGAAGCAGGCGTCGACTGGGAGATGGTCTACTACGCCGGCGCTCGACACAGCTTTACGGTTCCCACCGCCGACTCGGTCGGCATCGAAGGAATCAAGTACGACGCGAAAGCCGATCAGCGTTCCTGGCAACAGATGCGCCAACTGTTCCGCGAAAAGCTGGGCACTCGCTAGTCCCTGTCTAGGCCAGCTGCTTCCGGAATCGCGTCAGACTGAGCACCAGGATCACCAGGCAGCACAGAGCCAGTCCCGTTACCGACGGGGTCAGGTCAATGAAGTCCGCCCCGCGCAGCACCACCCCTCGCAGAATCTGAATGAAATACGTCGCGGGAATCGCGAAGGTTACCGCGTAGATGGGCCATGGCATCTGCTCGCGCGGGAACATGAATCCCGACAACAGGACGGAGGGTAGCATGATGATGAACGCGAACTGTACCGCTTCGACCTGCGTGTTCGCCAGCGTCGAAACAAGCAGGCCGAGCCCCAGTGCGCAGACGATGAAAAAACTGGAGAGCCCCATCAGCAGCCAGAGGTTGCCATGGATCGGCACTCCAAACACGAACGTCATGACGGAGAGCACCACGAGCATCTCGACGGTGCCGACGATGGCGTAGGGCGTCAGCTTACCGAGGAGCAATCCGCTCTTACCCACCGGAGTCACGAACAGCTGTTCGAGTGTGCCGAGTTCACGTTCCCGCACCACGGAGAACGATGTCAGGAACAGCGTCACGAGTTGCAGGATGATCCCGACCAGCCCCGGCACAAAGAAGAACGCACTTTCCAGGTTAGGATTGAACATCAGCCGCGGACGCATTTCGACCGGCATGGCGGGACGTCCTGTGGCGCTGCGGGCGGGAGAAACCTGCATCGTCTCGGCCTTCGTGCGGGCCTGGTCCAGCGAAAGTTCGAAGCCGAGCAGGCTGGCCGTGCGCAGCGCCGCGGTCGCAACCTGCGAATCGCTGCCATCGATTAATACCTGGACGGCCACCTGTTCGCCGCCCAGCAGCTTGCCCGAGTAGTCCGGCGGGATGCGGATGCCCACACGGGCTCGACCCGAAGTCAGCGCACGGCGGAACGATTCATCGTCGTAGACGTGTTCCAGCACATCAAATTGCTGGGTGTTGACGAATGCACTAACCAGTTCCCGCGCCTGTTGGCGCCCGTCGAGATCATAGACGACGGTCGGCACGTGCTCGATCTCGGTATCCAGCGCATACCCGAAGATCAGCGTCTGCATGACGGGCACGACGAGCATGAAAAAGATGGTGGAACGCTGCCGGCGGATGTGAAAGAACTCCTTGACGAGGATCGCCCAGAATCCGTGGAACGCGCGGGCCGGTACTTTGCGGCGCGCGGATCGCGAGGTGGCCCCTCGAGGCGTTCGCTCGGGCGACGGGGTGGGGGGAGGAGCCGCCCTGGCCGCAGGCCCGTCACTGGCCGCAGCCAGCGAGGGTACGGTGTTGCTCGGGTCCGCCGCGGAGGCCGTGTCGGAGGAATCCGACGAAGGTACCTCCGTGCGCCCGACGGATTGCTGTGCATCGAGCTTCCCGCCCCTGCGCCGACTCTGTTCGGCCGCCTTCGTGAGGGTGACGAAGACATCTTCCAGTGTCGGCGAAATCTCGCGTGCCGACGATTCCGCCGCGTCGGCCCGCGCTTTCGCGACCAGGTCCTCGGCGGACAACCCGGCGTCGGCTAGCAGGTGGATGGATTCGCCGAAAAGCGTCGCATCGTGAATGCCCGCGGCGCGGCGCAGGGCGGCTAGCCGATCCGTCGGTTGCGATGCCGTCAGCTCCCAGCGCCGAGTTCCCGCGGGGGTGACCTCTGGAGCCCGCTTCAGCTCTTCCGGCTTACCCAGGATCAGCAGCTGCGATTGGTAAATGTATCCCACGTCCGTGCAGCGTTCCGCTTCGTCCATGTAGTGGGTCGTCACAAACAAGGTCACGCCGGACGCCGCAAGTTCAAATAACAGGTCCCACAGCTGGCGGCGAGCCACGGGGTCGATGCCCGCCGTAGGCTCGTCAAGAAAGACGAGCTCCGGCTCGTGAATCAAGGCGCACGCCAGGGCCAGCCGCTGTTTCCAGCCACCCGAGAGGGTGCCGGCCAACTGGGGCAGCCGGTCTTCCAGCCCCGTCAGCTCGAGCACCGCCTGACGGCGTGACGTGAGCCGCTGGCCCACCAGCCCATAAATACTGCCGTAGAAGTCCAGGTTCTCGCGCACCGACAGGTCCGCGTACAGGCTGAATTTCTGCGACATGTAGCCGATGCGCTGTTTGATCCGCTCTGCCTCGCTCTCGACGTCGAACCCCAGAACGGTCGCCTGCCCTTCCGTAGGTTCCAACACACCGCACAGCATGCGGATGATGGTCGACTTGCCGCTGCCATTCGGACCAAGCAGCCCGAAGATCGAAGACTTGGGGACCGTGAAGCTGACACGATCGACGGCCAGCAGATCGCCAAAGCGGCGCGTCAGTCCCTCCGCCTGGACCACACTGCTTCGGGATGGGCGGCTCATGGCAGCGGCTCCAACCAGACATCTGCCGCCATCCCCGGCCGCAGGGCTCCTTCGCTCGCGACATCCACCTTGATGCGAAACACCTGTTTCGATCGCTCCTCAGGCGTCTGCACGTTGCTGGGCGTGAACTCCGCTTGACGCGACATAAACGTCACGACGCCGGTAAAGGATCGGTCGGGAAAACTGTCGACCGTCACTCGCAATCGGGTGCCAATGGCCAGCCCCATGCGGTTCTCCGGTACATACGCACGCACCCAGAGATGATCCATGTCGATCAGCGACAACACGGGAGCACCAGCCGCCACCAGGTCCCCTGGCTGCAGTTCCACGGCCTCCACGACGGCCTTCACCGGCGTCTTGACGGTCAGCTCTTCTCGCATGGCGAGCAGCACCGCAAGCGCGGCCCGAGCCGCATCGGCCGCGGCTTTCGCCTGCTCGATCTCCTCCGGCCGCGCTCCGTTGCGTGTCAGCGCATGGGCCTGCTCCGCCTCGGCCAGCTCCGCCTTCGCCGCGGCAATATCCTCGGCCCGCGTGCCCTTCTCCAGCAGCTGCAACTCCTGCTGGCGCACATCCAGATTCGCCTTGGCGACGCGCAGGTCTTCGATTGAGCGGTCGAGGGTATCGCGGGAGACGGCACCGGGGTCGCGTTCCACCAGGGCCACGTTCCGGTTGTTAGTCGATTCGGCCAGATCGAGTTGTGCTTGAGCGAGCCGAACTCGCGCCCGAGCGGCTTCAATCTCTTCCTCACGGGGCCCGGCGATCAAGGCATTCAGCTTTTGCCGGATCCGTTCGACCCGCGCCGCGGCCTGGGCCTGCTCCTCCAGTCGGAATCCGGCGACCAGCCGATTGTACTCGGCGGTCCGAGCCGCCAGTTCGGCACGAGCCTGCGCTTCGCGTTCGTCGAGGTCGAATTCTTCGAGCTGCAGCAGGACCTCACCTGGCTCGACCTGCGCGCCTTCCTCCACCAACACCTTCTCGACTCGCCCACCGACGCGCGACCCCAACCGGATTTCATCGGCTTCGATATAACCCGATACGTGCAATGGCTCCTGGCGAGTCTGGGAGTACAGCAACAAGGCCGTCAGGCCACAGCCGACCAGCACGACCAGGATGATCCGCCACATCATGAAGTCTGTTCCTATATGAGAATGGGCTGGCGGCGTATTGTGACGGACCATGCCGAAAATAGCTATGTAGGGCGGTGCACTGGGGATTCGTCCAGCCAGCCTGCCAGACGCTCCATGCCTTCGGCCATTGTCACCAAGGGTGTGTATTCCAGATCGCGCCGCGCTGCACGGATATTGAAATAATGCGATTTCGCGAGCTGTGCCGCGAGGAACCTCGTCATGCGCGGCTCGTCCTGCCGTCGCATCGCACGCCACACCAGTTCCAGAAAGTGTCCCAATCGCCACGCCGTGCGGAACGAAATCTTGCGACGCAAGGGGGGCAGCCCAGCGCGGGCCAGTATCTGCCGGATCCACTCCCAGCAGTTCACCGGCTCGCCGTTCGTGATAAAGTACGCACGGCCACACACCGGCGAGCCCGGCTCCAACCGATCTGCCGCCTGAACATGCGCGCGGGCCGCATTCTCCACATAGACCGCATCCATCCAGTTCGTACCATCTCCGACCTGCATCAAACGGCCCTGGCGAGCACGATCGAGCAGCCGCGGTATCAGATGCTGATCGCGCGGGCCCCAGATCAAGTGCGGACGTAAGGAACACGTAAGCAGCCCGTCCTGGTCGTTGGCCGCCAAGACATCCCGCTCGGCCAGCATTTTCGTGTGCGGATAGTGGCACAGCCAGCGGTTCGGATACGGCGCCGTCTCGTCGCAATCCTCCTGATCCTCGCCGTCGAACGTGACGCTGGGACTGCTCGTATACACCAGCCGGCGGACGCTGTGCTGACGACACGCTGCAAGGACATGGGCCGTGCCCCGCGTGTTAATGCCGTGAAAATATTCCCATGGCCCCCAAATGCCGGCGACGGCGGCCACATGGTACACCACGTCCATGCCCCGGCAGGCGTCCGATACCACCGACGCATCCCGAATGTCGCCCCGCACGAGCTCCACGCCCAGCGATCGCAGCCGGGGATAATCGTGCCGGCCCATCCCGCGGACCGAATCGCCGCGCGCTACCAGCTGCTCGACGAGGTACTCCCCCAGAAATCCCCCCGCGCCCGTCACCAGTGCTCGCATGCGTGCTCCCAGGCTCATATTTTCCAGCCGGCCGCCTCTTCGCCGTCCAAACGCAGCGTCAGGCATTTCGCGCTGCCGCCGGCTTTCACGAACTCGGACAAGGGCGTCTCGACCGTGGCAAAGCCGTGCCGGTGCAGCGCAGCCTGCAATTGCGGGCAGCCCACGTTCGTAACTACGGTCTTTCCAACGACCACCGCGTTGCAGGCGAAGGAACGCGCTTCCTCAGGCGTCACTTCGATCAGCGTGGGCACTCGGTCCCGCAATACGCGCTGGCCGTATTCATCGAACGCGGCAGGGTAGTAAATCGCCACATCCATTGCCATGGGACAGAAACACGTGTCCAGGTGGTAATAGTAGGGATCGACGAGTTCGAGAGGTATCACGT
>JBFWYF010000502.1:0-5892 GCA_050186685.1 Pirellulaceae bacterium | reverse complement strand
GAAACTCGAGTCCATATAGCTACCCTCGAAGGTGATCGCGGAAGAGAACGCCTCCACCGTCATAGAAACGGCTAACGGCGAAGACGTGACCGGTCGCATCGAGCAAGAGGACCCGGAAAAACTGGAGCTCCGTCCCGTGGGTTCCACGGATGACGTGCGAAACTTACCGCTACGCGAAGTGCTCCCGCGCCGCAAGTCTCCCGTCTCAAACATGCCGGCTGGCATCGTCGATGTGCTCCGCCGAGACGAACTGCTCGATCTGCTGGCGTACGTGCTGAGCGACGCGAATCCACAAGATCCGCGTTTTCAGTAGCGCGGACTGAGAACCTGTCGCGGCGGCGGACCGACCCTGGCTCGTACATCTTCTTGAGAACTCTCGTTTAGTCCGTAGCCTGAGGAGATCCGGGAAGCGAGCGTGGCAGACGCTGGACGTGTCCTCGTCGCCTGTGAAACAAGAAACGATAAAGGCCGAACGACGGTGGGTCGTTCGGCCTTTGAACGCATCCTGAATGCCTGCCCGTCCAGCTAAACGGGCCTGCGAACAGCCCCCGAGATGAGGCTCAAAACAAACAACACCAGGAACACGAAAAACAGGATCTTCGCCAAACCAGCGGCCGCACCGGCGACGCCGCTGAATCCCAAAGCGCCCGCAATCAGCGCTACTACCAGGAACACTAGTGTCCAGTACAACATGGTCCTTGCTCCTCTTTAGATGCTTTGAAAATCGCAAACTTGTCTCGGTCCGATGGCCAGGCACCTGCTTAGTGAGTCACCTCGCATTTGCCATGCCGGTCTGAGATCAAAGAAACTAATTGTCACGCGGCCGACTATCCGACGAGGCCTGTAATGTCGCCGTGCGCATCTGTCCATTGCGTTCGTAAATGATGGTCGTCTCCGGCCGGCCCCCTGCTACCAGATCCGAGTGGAATTGCTCGGCGCCTTCCACAGGCATGCCGTTGATCGACACGATGCGGTCACCTAGCCGCAGCCCGGCCTGCGATGCCAGACTGCCGTCATCGACGGACGTCACGGTCAAGTTGCCCGCTGGACCAGCGACGGTCAGACCGGCTTGAGCGTTGACGTTGGCATCCAGCCCCGCGTTGGCCGGTAGACCACCCGGTGTCGATACGGGCTGTTCGCTGGTGATCTGTTGCGAGCCGAAATCGGCGGGCACCTGTCCGGCGCTGCCGCCAGTTGACATGCGAGCATTCTGACCGGCGCCGGCTGTCTGGCCGAAATTGGCCTGCACGGTTTGCTGTTGACCGTTGCGCCGGACTTCCATGTTCAGAGTTCCATTCGCCCGGGCCGCCGCCTGAACCCTCGCCACGACGTCGTCGGACGACTGGACACGCTGGCCGTTAATCGACAGAACCTGGTCGCCGCTTTGGAGCCCCGCCCGCGACGCGACACTGCCATAGGTCACATTCGTAATCTGGACGGCGCCGCGGCTGTCCGCCAGGTGCACGCCCAGCGGAGCCCGCGCCGAGTTCTGAAACACCATGTTGACCCACTGTTGTTGACCGTTGCGGTTCACAAGCACCCAGGCTCGGCCATCCGCACCGGCCGCCTGCTGCAGCTGGCTGTTCAGCTGAGCTGGACTACGGACCCAATTGCGATTGATCGCCAGGATCTGGTCGCCGGCCTGGAGACCCGCTGAGGCCGACAGCGAGTTCGGAGCTACGTTGCCGACTCGCAAGCCTTGTCCCGCGGCCCGCCCGTCGAACTGCAGCCCGAAGTTCGACCCGCTCAACGCTCCGCCCTGACCGCCGAAGCCCACTCCCGGAATCCCGCCCGGATTCGCATTCAGGGGATTCACCATGCCGTTCGGCGCAAAGCCGCTGCCATTCAGACTGGGATTGTTGTTCAACTGACCATCGAAATTCGGGCGGAACGATTGCTGGGAGCGGACTCCGCCACCGGGCAACTGGCTGTCGGTCCCAAAATTCTGCGTGCTCGGTATCTGCGTGCCCGGAAGCTGCGGGTTGATACCGGTTCCGGTACGCAGTTGCGAGTTCAAATCGGCGCCGGATGGCAGCTGCGTATTGATGTCGGCCGCAGCGGGATTCACGCCCGTCGTATTCGGTACCGGTGGATTGATCCCGGGTGTGAACTGTCCTCCTACGCCGGGCAACTGGTTATTGGCTGTCCCAATGGGAGGATTGATGCCTGTCCTCGTCGTGTTACGGGCATCGATGCCTGGCGCTGTATTGCTGGGAAACGAGTTGGCGCCAGGTCCCGTGGGCAATTGCGGCGATAGGTTGGCACTCGGGCCGGTGCCCAGGGCATTACTGGCTCCCGGGGCAATCCCCGTGCGCAGACCGGAGCCGCCTTGCGCGCTGTTAATGCCGGCCGCCGTGTTGTTGGGGAAGGAACTGAGGTTGCCGTTGCGTCCGGTGATGGCATCGTTCGCACCCGGTGCGATGCCGGACCGCAGATTCGCCCCGCCTTGCGTGTTGACGCGAGTCCCGGTGGGACCGCCGATTCCCGGGCTGGCGCCGACGCCGTCACTGCCAATGAGTCCGCTGGTGCCCGCCTGGCCACCGACTCGTACGTTACCGGGGCCCGCGCCCTGCACGCCCCCAGCGGCCCGGGCTGCGGCACCTGCTGCGCCTGCGCCGCCCAGAGCGCCCCCCGCCGATCCCGCGGCACCGCTTCCTCCACCGGCACTGCCCGCCGCGCCGCCCCCTGCAGATCCACCGCCGGCGCCGCCACCGGCACCGCCACCTCCGCCACCACCTCCACCGCCGCCCCCCTGTCCCCAGGCGGCGCCGGGATTACTGAGCAGCAAGGCGGCCGCGAACGCTGTCGTGTATCCCGCGGCTCGCAGTCCATATCTCCGAAACAATTGCCATCGCATAACCAACTCCTTACGAATACCTATGGTCGAGTACATCCGTTATCCGAAGCCCTGCGCGGCTGCCTGGAGATTTGCCACGTGGCAGTGCGAACCGCACCGCATGAGATCTCAATTCCGCCCGTCACTCGGAGGCTCTGTTCGAGAACCCACATCTCTGAACACGAAAGGGTCGCTCAACTCCCCTCTCGCGGTACCCCGAGAGAGGGCAGGGTTTGACAGAGCCTCCTGTCGGCGCGGAGCGTCTATCACATCAGCTGAGTAACAGCACGCGCCCCCGCAGGTTGCCTGTTGGACGGCCTAGAAAATGGCAACTCGCGCGCCACGTTGCTGCGCGCTGATCTCACGCTACCGAAATGTGTTCAGGGGAAAAATGGTCGAACATGAATACCGCCCCTCGCCACGCCCCGGAAACGTGGTGCGCTCAGCGGCCCTTTACCTCAGCAAACCGCTGCCGCAACACGTGTTGGGGAGAGAGTAGGGCGAGGCGGCGGCCGGGGTCCGCACCGTGCCAAACGTTGATAGTCCGCCAACCATGCTGATTGCGCGCTGCGCTAACCACGCGGGCTCAGCTCGGCGGCAGCTTGACTTGGAACCGGTGATCGCCGTAGTGGACATAGTCGGCCCAATCGAGCTCGCGTTGACCGAACAGGGTCCGCCGGGCCCGCAGCACGGCGTCACCCAGCGACTTGCCCGCGAGGATATCGCCATAAAATGTCACGCCGAACGTCTCGGCCGCAGCATCGGCGACGGGCCAGTAAGTACCCACATAGTTGGCAACGCCTCCCCGCATCATCGCCTCGGCGAATCCCACCTGCATCTGTTTCAGCTTGTCGACATCCGCGTCGGTCTTTTTCGCTCGGCGCTGCCGTACGCGTGCCGATTCGCAGGCGTTGAAGAAGACAAGGCTGGGCAGGTGAGCTGCGCGGCTCAAGTCTGCGCCGCTCAGCACCTCGTGGTGAGCGCACAGGATTCCCGACTCGGAGCGGGTCGTGGGATTGAAGTACGCGTGTCCGGCATAGTGCAGCACGTCGTACTCGCCGGAGGAGATCGCTTTCAAGACTTTCTGTCGAGTTCCTGCCTGGCCGCGAATGGTGTCCACGCGGAAGCCGGGATGTTGCTGGAGGAGCGTGTCGATAAGTCTTGCCTCGCTTTCGGCGCCGGGCAGCGTCTCCGTCGGATCGATGATCAGCAGCACGTGGAGTTGCTCATCGCGCCGGCGCTGTTCCAGGTACTTCGCCACGGAGAGGTTGTCCGCCAGGTAGCGGTGACTCAAGCCGGCTGTCCGAGCGGGCGACCACTTTGCCAGACGCATCGTCTCCCAGGGTAGGCGCGAGGAATCGGCATCGTGTACGACCACAAGGTGCCGGTCCTGAAACTTGGGAAGAACAGCGGCGATCGACGGCGGCAGCACCGCGGCTGTCCACTCTTGTCCGAACGAGTCCAGGGATGCGAACGTCAGGGATTCGCTGTCGAGGCTGGCCAGGTGCTGATTCAGCTTGGACAACTCGACGAGCACCGAATCGCTCAGGATGGCAGCTTTGGACGTGGGGGGCAGCAGCGAGCTGCTGAATGCGACGCGGCGCGTATCGACCTTCTCTTGGCGGACAATCAGATACACCGGCTCAGGAGTCGTGGTGATTGAGTCGCGGAGTTTCTGCTCGGGCGCGACGAATGTGACGGACGGTGCGGGAACCGGTCGGAGTTCCGTGAAGCTGACTTCCACGCTGTCGAACAGCGGGGTTCCGGCGAGTCGGAACAGCGTCTGCCGGATAAGCTGATAACGTTCCGCGTCGAGCTCACACAAGGTCACGCGGCGGAAGTTCTGATCCACATCGGCATCGATGATCGCCCAAACGAAACCGCGCAGCATGTTTTCGACGGCCCCGGCCACGTTCGTACCCGTCCCGGCGCCGATCAGCACGGTCGCCAGATTCTCGACGCGTGTACGGATCATCAGACGGGCGACATTCTCGGCGGTAACGCAGACGACTTCATCGCGAAAACCATCGAAGGAGCCCAGGCCCGCGAAGACGACCATGTCGGCCCGGAGCTGCCGCCGGCCTGCGGGCAGCACGAACAGCTCACCGACGTGGCCGCCAAACATCCGCCGCTGGGTGAAGTCGGAGATGGCGCCGTCGAGCTGCCGGTCGACGGCAGCTGCTGCGCCGCTGGGGGTGACCTCGCGAAACAGGCCTAGTACGTACGCTCGCGCATCGACGTCCGTAATGCTCCCTTGTGCCAAATGGATCTCCAGCCGACGCTGGCGGACGCGGCTGATGGTCAGCCGCGACCAGGCATCGCCCTCCGCGGGACTGGCCTCGGGAGCGAGGAACTCACGCGGCAGGGAGCGGGTTGTGGCCAAGGCCTCAGGTTCCAGTGGAACGACGAACGGCTGAAGCATGCGCCGAATTTCCGCGGAGCGCAGTGCCGAGCCTTGTCGACCGTCGAACGGTTCGCCGGCGGCGAGCGCTTGCTCGAGCTGGGATTCGGCGTCCGAACCATAGAATGTGGGAGGCGAATGGTCGAGTGCGTTGGTGTCGCCTTGCGACAGAATATCCTGGATGGCGCGCAGCACCGCGGGGTGATGGGGAAGAGCTCCGTGAAGTTCGTCAAGGAAGTATGGGATCGCATGGTCCAGGTGTGCCGACTCCAGCGGAACCGTACCGTCCCCCTGACGGGAAGTGAGGTAAACGAAGGCTCCGGAGTCGTCATGTCGCCGGAGGCCGACGACCGTTCGACGATTGCAGCCGGCGATGAGAAAGACTCGCCGGTGAGAAAGGTTGGCCGGGGAGGGAACGGCCAGTTCGGAGGACAGGTCGCGCGCCTGGGCCAGTACCGCGGCCTGGACGGCGTTCTGGTCGGAAGGCCACGATGCCGAGTCGAACAGATCCCACTCCAGGGAACTCGACGTCGGCAGCAGTTGGCAGATTCCTACGAAGCCGCCGAGGACTCGTGCCAGCGCGAGGGGGGTGGTGGCGGGATCGAGTGCGGCCAGTTGCCGGACGGTCGGCAGGACGCCGCGAAGGGCCTGCAAA
>JBFWYF010000501.1:0-5895 GCA_050186685.1 Pirellulaceae bacterium | reverse complement strand
CGATTTGAGACCAATCGGGAAGTGATCAGCCACGCGGCCGACCAGCGCATGGCCCATGTGCGTTCCTTCCAGCAGGGACGGCATGCTGCTCAGTCGCAGCAGGTACTGAACGACCTCGCGAAGGCGGCCGGGTGCCTGCTCAATCCGCGGCGCAAGGCCATGTATGACACGCATCTGCGCTCGACCTCGCAGACGGCCGAATTGGAGTTGCCCGTCGTTTCTCCCGCAGCCGCGGAGTCTCGCGGTCCGGAAGCCGGGCGACCGGCCATTCGCATCCAGGCTCAGCCCCCCGTTCGCCCGCTGCCTCCGTCCCGTCGCATTCCGCGTCCGAACAGGGCGGCGCGACCGGCTCTGTGGTGGTGGGGGGGTGGCACGAGCTGCGCCGTGGGCATCCTGGCCACCGCCGTGTGGATGCTGGCACCCGGCCCTACGCCCTCACGCGTTCCATCACCCCACGTCGCGAGCGGATTGAGCGATCTATCGTCGGCGCCCCCGGCCCTGTCGGCGCCTGACGGAGCACCGGTCGTTCCGGCCGGCAAGCTGGACGGCACGCCTTCCGATGTCGAATCGGCCGACGCAGCCACTGCCGTCGCCGCGGGCCGTGAACAGCTCTCAACGCGTGTCGCGGCGCCTGCCTCGGACTCCGAACCGAGCGACGGCCCGAGTTCCACCACGCAGTCTTCGTCGACTCCCCGCTCCTCCGTTCTGCCGGTAGCAACCACATCGCCACCTCGCGGGGCCGCGCCCGCCGGCCCGGGACCCTGGGCATTGCGCTTTGGGGGACGCGACGGTATCGAAATCCCCGACAGCCGAGACCTCATCCGTTGGACCGACACGTGGACCGTCGAAATGTGGCTGCGGTTTGCCGACGACGAACCAGCCAGCTGGTTATGCGGCAACCTGGTGATCGGGCCCAACCACGCGGAGGTTGCGGGCGGGACGGTGGCCGGTTGGCAGGCCATCGTGCAGCCGACAAGTGGCGGCAGGCACCGCATCGTGTTCAGCACCACGGCCGGCTATGGCGGCGATTTTCCCATGGCGAGCGCCGCCTGGCATCACCTGGCATTCGCGAGCGACGAGCAGCGGCTCACGGTGTTCGTCGACGGACTAAGGATCGCCAGCGGCCCCCTGGCACCCTTGGTTGCGGCACACGTGGCTTCTCCCCTTGACCTGCACGTCGGCTGGCATCCGTTCCTGCACGCGAATCAGCCTGCTGGCTTTCGGGGGGATTTGCGTGCGTTTCGGATCTCGTCCAAGTGCCGCTATCAGCAGTCTTTCGTTCCCGAGGTGGACTGGAAAGTCGATGACGGCACACGACTGCTGTGGGATTTCGATACGGCCGGTCCCGAAACGATTGCCGACCGCTCGGACAACCGGCGTACAGGCAAGTTGATCGGTCCCCAGTGGGTCCCGTGGGACTCGGCCAGCTTCGTGAATCCTGCGACGCGTCGCCCGAGCGCACCTGCTGTTGTCGCCCCTTCACTCCCCAAGACGGGGTCGCCGCCTGCCGTGGCCGCGATGTCGCTGGCGGCGGCCGACTTGGAAGCGAGGCCACCTGAGCCCGACCAGGCCCAACAGGACGAAGCCCGAGCTCAGTTAGAACGGGTCGCCGGCGACGATATTCGCCAGGCCAAGGAACCTCGGCGCATGCTCGAAGTCGCCGAACGGCTGCTGGCCATGGCGGCGGAATCGAAGGACGACCTCGCCGGCCGATTCGTGATGCTGGCCGAGGCACAGCGGCTGGCGGCTACCAGTGGCGACGTGGACAAGGCACTCGCAATCGTCGCGGACCTCGATCGGCTCTTTGACACGGATCGATCGGCGCGGCAAGCCGCCGTGCTGCAGGCGGTGGCTGAGACACTTCAAACACCTGCCGACCGCCGCCGGTTGGCACAAGCGGCACTGGCCGTGACCGACGAGTTAGTCCTGGCGGGACGTTTGGACCTGGCAGGGGAAGCTTGCCAGCTGGCCGTGACCCAAGCCGGACGCGCTCGCGACGCGGAACTTGGCCGACTGGCACGCGAGGTGCGCGATGATCTGAACGTCTCGCGCCGGCAGTGGAACGACGCGGCCGCGGCCCGGGACTCGCTGGCGACCGACCCGGACAACCAAGTGCTGCACCTGAGGTGGGGACGGTTTGCCTGCTTCCGTCAACGGAACTGGGATGAGGGGCTTCCTCATTTGCAGCAGGGGAGCGACGAACGGCTCGCGTCGCTGGCGCGTCAGGACGGCGAAAATCCGGCGACTGCCGAACAACAGTCGGCATTGGGAACTGCCTGGCAGGCGATGGCGAAGGAGCTGGAACCGACGGAGCGTGCGGCTGTCTTGTTGCGCGCTCAAAAATGGTTTCAGCAGGCGGCCGCGCAGCTGACCGGCCTGGCGAAGGCCGACGTGGAAAAGCAACTTAAAGAGTTGGACAAGGAACTGCCTCTCCGGTTTCGTGGCGCTTCGCTCCGTCCGGCGGCTGCCCCGATACAGCCGCCTCGCGAGTTTCTCGGCCTGCTGGGACGCGTGCAGTCGAACGGAGTCGACGCCAACCTGCTATGGAAATATGAGCCGGGCCTGCGCATTGCCGATGCAAACGTGTCAGAAATCTTGTCGCAGGTCAATGTCGCGCGCGGCAAGGTGCGGTTGGAGTTTGTCGGATATCTGAGCGTCCCGGCGTCCATGACCGTGAATGTCTCCCACGCAGGTGGTTCCTCTTCGTCGACCTTGACGCTCGAGGTGGATCGCAAACCGATCGGTGAAATTGGCGGGACTCGGGCGACGAACGATGTCTACAAGCTGCCGCTGAACCCGGGCGAGCATACAGTGCGCTGGACCATTTCAGGTCAGGACATCGGCGCCTGCTCGCTGGCTTTTACGAATGCCAACACCGGTGAACGATTGACCGTCTTCCATACGACGCCCCTGCTCGACTCGGTTCGCAATACGCCGACGCGGGCGCGGCTGACGGTCAACATGATCCGCAGCCCCTAGGTTGTGTTCGCCCTCGAGAAGATTGTCGCACGCGGAGGCGCAGAAGCGTGGAGCGAACTGAGGTCGGTCAATCGGGTTTTCTGACCTCGACATCTGAACGGGCCAAGCCAGGGCATCGCTCTCTCTCGAGGGTCATATGCCATCGCGGCCCGCCAGCCATTCCACGGCCTCGGCCAGCCAACCGCTGTGCCAATCGTGGATTCGCTGGGGTCCGTCAACATAAACGTGCGGGATGCGCAACTCGTCCATGCGGTGGTGAACTCGCTGCATGTCTTCACGGAAGTTGCCATATCCCGAAAGCAGGAAGCGGGGACCCGCGTCGCGGCGCAACGGCGATGGTTCCAGCAGCCGTCCGATCTCATAGTGCTGAAAGTTCGACTCGTCCGCGAAAATCTCGGCGCTGCCGTAACGCGAGGGCCAACTCATGGCCAGCGGCGCGTCCCAAGCGGCCGCTCGGCCGAAGATATCGGGATGCCGGAACAAGAGCGTCAGGGCTCCCCAGCCAGACTTGCTGAACCCGACCAGGAGCCGGCTGCCAGGTTCCTTCCGTGCTGGAAACGCCTGTTCTACGGCCGGCAGGACTACGCGCAACAGGTAGGTCTCCTGCCGTATGGCAGGATCGGTCGGATGGTCAGCGTACCAGGGCAGGTGCGAGAAGGTGGGCGCGATGCAGATCACGCTGTATTTGTCGGCCAACCCCGTGCGACGAGCTTCCTCCAGCCCATCGCCGTAACGGTTGCCGTCGCGGGCTTCGACCGGAAGCAGGTAGAGTGTGCGGCAGGTCGTGCCTGGCCGCAACGAACTGGGTAGCAGCACGCGGACCGTCGTCGTTCCGGCCTGATATGGTGAATCAACCGACAGGACGTGCACCCCGTCCAGCAGAGTGTGCTTCGAGACGGTGAAGGCTATTCCGCCGGCAGCGTGGTCCGCCGGATCTGCCCGAATGACAGGCATGCAGGTACATGCCGTCAGAACCAGCGAGACCCCAATGATTCGGAAGGACCTCGATCCATCTTCATTCAGTACAAACGCGGAAGAGGCGAAGCGACCGTCTCCCGCTTCCGTTGTGGCGGGAACATCGACCGTCACTCCCAGCCCCTGTTCGTCACCGTTCGATTTCACCTGGTACCCTCCCCTCTCCACCGCTTTCGCATCATGTTCTGTGGTGGGCTCTCGGGTGCGCTCTGCCAGTTCCGCCAAGGCCAACTGTCTCTGGGGTCTCCTGTGGAGGGCCCTGAAGAAGTAGCTTAGCGAGGCGGCACCACGTTGATCGGTGCGATCACGCCAATCAACGGAAGATGCAAGCCGAAGTCTCAAGCCAGGCGTCGTTCGGGATGCACAACTTCATCGTGAATCGAGTTACCAACCACCTGCGGCGTCGCAGTCCGAGAGCCTAAGCACGTACGGTTTGACGAGGAGGGCTCGGCCCACCTTCGACACTCCTTACTCTACCGTCTTGTTTCGCTGCAGGGAAACGCAGAAATCGCGGATGGCCGCCGAGGAGCGCAGATCTTCCCTATCCTCCTGCGTGATCTGCGTACTCCGCATTTTGCTCCCCTGCAGGGAAACGCAGAGATCGCGGATGGCCGCCGAGGAGCGGAGATCCTCCCTCCCTTTCTGCGTGATCGGCGTACTCCGCGTTTCGCTTCGCTGCAGGGAAACGCAGAGATCGCGGATTCGCTCGTTTCCCGGCTCCTGGCCCAAGCCGTACTAGTGCCGCTACGGGTTACGCGATCTGTCCGCGCGAAACGAGGGAAACGGAAGGGGAAGTCTGGCCGGTGAGTGACCAGAGAAATGCTTCGAGTCCGGCGACCTCACCCAGATCCGCGAACAGTACGGCGCTGCGGATACGAATCTGTTCTCGGACGTAGGTTCGATAGTCCTGATCGCGTCCCACGCGAAGACATAATGCGACATACTCGTCAGGCGTGGCTGCAATCAGGTCGGTAAAGCCCATTTTGACGTACAACGCGGCTGTGATGCGGCTGCGCAGGTACTGACCGGGAAAGGTCACCACCGGCGCGCCGACCGAAAATGCCTCGTAGCTCGAGTTGCCTCCTCCGAAGTGGATTGGATCGAGCACCACGTCCGCCACCGCGAGCAACGACAAGTAGTCGTCCAATCCCAGTGGGGGCAAGAACCGCACGCGCCGTCCCTGTTCCGGCAGAGTGCGCTCGAAGCGGAGTCGCAGCTGTTGAGTCCAGTTAGGCAGCCGACCTTCGATCAAGACGATTTCTCCCTGCGGATCGGCCGCGAGGATATCCGCAAGCAGCGAGTCGAATTCGGGATGGAGCTTGAACAAGCTTTGCGGACACACATAGCACGTCGCTGTCTCAGGCAGTCCGAAATAGAAGCGGGCTCGCGCGGGCCCCTGTCCTACGGGGGACTCGTAGTAAACTCCGAGATGGGGCAGCCGCACGAGTTGCTCGGTATAGTGCGAATGCGCCTCGGGCAGATCGAGATGTTCCCCTGACAGGAAATAGTCGATGGTGGGGCTGCCCGTCGTGTCGGGATGTCCCCATGTCACGCACTGAACGGGTGCCATGCGGGAGAAGGCCAGCGTCGTCGTGATTGAATCCATGCCCACATCGGCGAAGAGCAGCACGTCCAATTGTTGTTCGACGATCCGGTCGCGTGCCGCGTCGACTCGTCTCGGCAAGGGCACGAACCGATCCGCAGCCTGTTGAAATGTCCGCGCGATCGCGTCATCGGCCGGGGTGAGCGACAGCACCACGACTTCGAAGCGGTCGCGATCCAGATGGCGCACCCGCCCGAGGTTTAACCGCCCGATGGTATGATCGTGAAAAAAGGCTGACAGGAATCCGACGCGCAATCTTCCCTGGTGCCGGAGCGGAAGGGGATGTCCGTTCGCGGGCGGAACGACGGCGCACGGCACGTAGATTTTTCCGAGCTCGT
>JBFWYF010000500.1:0-5907 GCA_050186685.1 Pirellulaceae bacterium | reverse complement strand
GACGAGCGGTGCGTCGAGTGTGGCGTGGCCCAGGGCGACGAGTCAGCCGGTGGCGAGACATCGGGCGGCGAGACATCGGGCGGCGAGACATCGGGCGGCGAACGCGTGTACTATGTGCGATCGGGCGGAGTGGAACACCGGGTGCGGCTGGCGGGCGAATCATTTCAGTGTACATGTCCATGGTTCGCTCGTCATGGCAGCGGGCGGGGGCCGTGTAAACATGTATTGGCCGCGCTGCTGGTAGTGGATGGCGAGTGACCGCGAAAAAAGAGGGCGGCGGGAGACGGACGATGCCGAGCGGTGATTTAGCGGGCATGCTGGATCGGGGTGAATTGGCGGAGTGCGTCGCGTTTTTCGCCGGCATGTCGGAAATGCGGCGGCGCGAGCTGGCGCAGGAATGTAAGAAACTGCGAGCGGCAGCTCGCAAGAGTTCGTTCCAGGAGGTCCAACCGGGCACATTTGTCCGTAACCCGTCCGTACCAGCAGCGGAGGCGGCTTTCCTGGCGACCGCCACGCTGGCCGAGATCAAGCAGGGGGGACGTGCGTGGCCGGTGGATGACGACGTCGTGCTGGCGATACTGACCGACCGACGGCCAGATTGGGTTGACGGCTGGGTAGAGTGGCTGCTGAGCGACGCGCACTACTGGGGACATTGGCGGCTGGTCCGGCGGCTGATCGCAGCTGGATTATGCCGCAAGCCGGACTTGCCACAGTACTATCTGGGCATGATCAGCGGGCTAGGGGACCGGTCCCGGAAACAGCCGCTGGTCGAATCGCTGCTCGAGTCGCCGGACTTGCTCGAACACGATCTGTGGAAGCTGTTCGAGTACGAGGGCGGGGGCGAGAACAGTCTGGCGAACGTCGACCGCTGGGGGCAGTCTTGGTCGGCTTCGTTGGCGACGCTGGCCAGCCAGGGCCAGTTGTCGCGCGAACGGCTGCTCGACGAGGCTCTGGGGGCGCTCGAGCGGGACTTCAATCACTACCGCGCCCGCTGGTTTCTGGAGTTCTATGATCGGCTGGATCCGACCGAGGCGGAACTGGCCGCGCACGGGCCGCGGCTATTGGGATTGCTGCGGGCCTCTGCGCCGAACGTGGTCAGCTGGGCATGGTCGAAGGTGACGGAGTTGGCAGGCCGCCGAGCGTATGAGGCGGGAGAGCTGATCGGCGCGATGGAACCACTGTTGCGTCAGCGTGCCAAGGGGATCGTGCAGCAGGCGTTGGCGGTGCTCGAGTCGCTGGCCGTGGCAGATCCTGCGTCGAGCGGGGCGGTGTCTCAGGTGGTGACCCAGGCGTTGGCGCACGAACGGCCCGATGTGCAACGCACGGCGCTGGCAGTGTTGGAGAAAGTCGGCTCGGTCGCGGACGTCGAGTTGCGAGTGGCCGTGGGGCGTTACGCAGACAGCGTCGCACCATCGCTGCGCAAGCGGCTGGCCCGGTGGCTGACTGAGGTAGTGCCTGAGGCATTGCCCAAGATGCCAGCCAGCGGCGACGGCGAACTGCCGGGCGACGAACTGCCCGCGGGGCTGCGCGAGCGGTTTGCGATCGACGGGATGGTCGACCATTGGCGAGCCGGGCGACTGCAGCTACCGGCGGCCCGGTTCGACGGCACGGACCTTTCCCGGCTGGCGGTCGTCGAACGTCTGGTGCCCATCGGCGAACTCGACGAGCTTGTCGCGGTGGCGGCACGGGTGATCGAAGATGGCACGCTCGTCGACGATGCCGAACGGTGTCTGGATGCCCTGTCGCGATTGTGCGGCGAGCGGCCGACGGATTGGGAACGCCGGCTGGGACCGCTTCGCAAGCGTGCCGAGCAACTGCTACGGAAGGGAGCCGTGCCGTTCTGCGGTTTCGATCCCGGGCATGATCTCGTGGGGCTTATCCTGGCGTTCGCGACCGGCGAGGTGATTCGGCCTGTGCTGGGCCGAACGACGATCGTCACGCACGGCACCGCGCGGGAGTGGGACGGGCTGCATTTTACGTTCGACGGCGAAGTGTATCCGGCCATCGCGGTCAACATGCGCAAGGCGATCGGCTTCTTATCCCGCCGTTGCCAGGCACTGGCCGAGCGGATCGCGGGCCGGAATTCGGGCGAACTGCTCAGCGCTCCGACTCACACCGGCGGCTGGATCGAGCCGGCTGAACTCGTGCGGCGCGTCGAATCCGGGTCGGGTGACGAGCCGGAGCCATACGACGTGTGTCTGGCGCTGCTGCGGTTGGCTCCTGACGGGCGCGGCGAGGCACGACGGCGGTTCCGGCCTCAGCCGGTGGAGTGGATGCGGGCGGTGGCTTATGCGCTAGGGGCCGAGCTGGAGGGCCCGACCACCGACTCGCCGCTGTGGGTGGCTGCCGCACGAGCCCGTCAACCATGGGCCGACGATCGGCAACTCGACGCGCGGTTTCCAGGTCTGGGGCCCGACGCGACGGTCGCCGCTTCTTGCCGGTTTCGGTACAAAACCCGCAAGTCCGCGAACTACACGTTTGTTGACATGACGGTCGAGTCGGAGCCGCCGGCGCCGAAATCGCAGGACGAGCGGCTGGTGACGGTGACGTTGCACACGCAGCGTACTTCCGATCGACACTACCAGTGGGAAATGGGCGGTTTCGGGGGGCGGACGGTGGGTTCGGTGCGGTGGACCGCGACGATCTGGCCTGGGGCACGTGATTCGTACTTTGCCGGCAGTGCCATGGAGTGTTTTCAGAACCTCGACTGGAGTGAGGCTCGGTGGCAGAACCGAGCACTGCTCGAACCGCTGCTGGATCCCGGCACGCCGCTGCGGGACACCGGGCTGTGGTTTCTGGTCGGGATGCTGGCCGCCAAGGAACCGGGCGAAGCGGGGTTGGCCACGGACATTGCCATCCGTGCGATCCAGGACGGCCGGTTGGGCAGCGATAATCTGGGAGCGGGGCTTCGCGAACTGCTACCCACCGGCGTGATGAAACCGGGCCGCTGGCAAAAGACGTTGAGCGACGTAGCCCGGATCTCGCCCGTCCACGCGGCCACGGTGTTCGTGGCGGTGCAGGGTGCGCTGCGCGAGGCACCGGCGGATCTGCCGAAGGATGTCGCGAAGCTGCTGGAACTGCTTGTGGAGCTCGCTGCGGAGCTGAGCCAGCCAATCGCCGATGGCGAGTGTCGGCAGTGGCTCGCGCAGCTGGGCACGAAGGGCAAGTCGGGGCGGCTCGCCCACGAGCTGTTGGCTCGGACGGGCGAACCCGAGGCCGCTGCGATCGGTGCCACGCGCGTGGTGCTGCGGTCAGCGCTGGAGCTGCGGTGCCAGGCCGCTCGGCGGTTTCACCCAGACCCGGCACAGCGGCCGGTCGGCTCGCTGCCAGCCGTCGGGTAAGGTGTCGCCGGTCGCGTACCGCCGTTCGCCGCTCGCCGAAGTGATTTCGTACAGCAGCGCGGTCAACGGTGGCGGATCGGCTAGTGCGGCGGGGAGCACGTAACAGCGAAAGGCGGCCGGGTCGCCGTCGCGCTTGTCAGACGTCAAGCGAGTTCCCTCCGGCGTCGTGATGCCGTGGAGTTCGACAAAGCCGGGCAGCGGTGTGCGGCAAGCGAGGAACACGACATCGAGGTACGTGTGCGGTCGTTCCTGGGAAGGGGGCGAGGTGCTGAGCGTCTCTCCCCGGCCGGCCGGGGTGCGGTACACCGGCGCGGGCAGCACCAGCCGTGGATCGGCCAGATCGAGGCGATACATGATCTGATTGTACTCGTACCGCGGCGTGCGTTCCGGGTTGCCCGAGAAGGAATGGGTATACGTCCCCTCGAAGTAGAGGAATTGTCCACCCGCCCGAGCAGCAGCCGCTGCCTGGCCGGTGCTCCCGGGAGCAAACACCGGATGCTGCTTGGGATTGTAGAAGCTCTGCTTATCATGCGTCACGATTTTGCGGGCGTGGGACCACGGTCCGAATGGTGCATCGGACTCGGCGTACCAGACTTCGCCCAGCATGGAGGTGCCCATGATTTCGGACGCGATCAGGATCCAGGCTTGGCGGTAGTCGTTCCAGTACAGGGAGCCGTTGTGCAGGCGGACGGGTTTTCCGGTCGCCGAGTCGCACAGGTTCCAAATGGCTTCGTCGGACTCGAGCTGCCCGTCGCGGAGCAGCTGGGAGTGGAGTTCGAGCGTCAGCGGCGGTGTCCGGCGTTTGAAACCGTACACGGCCTGACCCGTGGGTGATCGCTCGATCACGGGCTGCTGCGGTGTCGAGCCGGGGGCGAGGCAGGTGAACGCCTCGTATTGCTCGATATCGACAAGCGACTCGGCGGCGGCGGGGACGCGGACGAGCGGGAACGGCTTGGCGAAATACGCGAAGGTCCGGCCGGCGTCCCGAGTCAGAAAGGTGTGGCCGCTGGGGTAGCACGCCGCGCCGGCCGGAAACACTGCTGAGCGGCGGAATTCGGACAATTGCGGATCAAATTCGGCGATTCCTTGCTCGTAGACGGTCAGCGGTGGTTTGACTTTCAGGTAGTGCGCGAACAGCCGTTGGGAATTGGGCTCGTCGCCCAGGACGACCAGCCCGTCGATCCAGGTCGGGCCGCTACCCGGCATGCGGCAGGTCGACTTGGCAAAGCCTTCGGGATCGACGAAATACTCCAGGTTGATTCCCACGTCCGGGGCCAAGCCGCCGTCCCCGGGCAGGCGGGACGTTGCGCCGGGGACGTGGAAATTGCCCAGCGGGTAAGTGAGTCGGTTGGTGTCGCCCCAGAACCAGTGGATACGGCCGCGAAACAGGATGTCCTGGACGCTGTCGGAGCCCAGCACCTGGGAGTTGAGCAACGGGAATTGCAGGGGGGCGGGGAGGCCGGCCCGCTCGGACTCGGCGTAAATGCCGCCGCCGGTGATGCGATAGAGCCGCTCGGCGATGTTGATGCGTTCGATAGTCAGCTCGACGCGGGTGCCGGGAGTGGTTCGCAGACGCTGGCCGGCGAACCCGAAGCCATCTCGGCGGAACTGGTAGCCGTGGCTGGAGATACGGAAATAGACATCGCGGTCCATCAGGCCGGGTTCCTGGAACGCGACGATGCCCTGGCTGTCGGTGTAGAAGGCCAGGTCGTGGACGGTGCGGAGTTCAACGAGCGGTACGCCGCGGCGCGTGGCTTGGTCGACGACTTGGATGACGAAGCAATCAGGCGATTTCAGGGTATCGGCCGCCAGGGTGACGAGTCCGGCCAGGAGGATGGCATGCATAAGGAGAAGGGGTAAATAGCCCGGAGAAAGGGAATAAACGCAGAGATCGCCGATTATCGCAGAAGGGGGCCGAGGGGAGTAACACCCGCCCAGTTTTTCTGGGGCCTTGGCGACATTTGCGTTTCCTTGACGGGGGATGCGAAAGACGCTCGAGTCCGGGCGAAAAAAGTCCGAAGAATAGAGTTCGGGTTGGGGGTAGTGTGGTTAAAAACGCGTGAAAACAAGCGGAATCGTGCGGAAACAATTATTCGAAGGAAGGCCGTTGACAAGGGGACCGGGGCCCCATAAACTTCGACCCTTCGCTACACGGCGTTGGGCCTGAGCGAGGCCGAGTGAGTGGTGGTCAGCAGCCGAGAAAATTTTGCTTCTGACCCCTGTTCACACGAGCAGGACGCCGGTAAATTTAACTTCCGGCTTGCAGATCTTTGACAATTTGGTTGTGAAGGTAGATGGCATCTTTGCGTGGGCAAGGTTGCTTGTCGCGTCGGCCCGATGAGGGCTGAACGAGGCGAGTGGGCTTGTTCACGAGTGTGTGCTTAGTTAGAGCGTTTTGGTAACAAGAATCGTTACTGGATCAGTGGTTGACCGCAAGGGTCAAGGGTCCTGGCAGCAGGAGTCTTGGATTTAAGTGGTCAAGCTACTAAGGGCGCATGGGGGATGTCTTGGCATCAGAAGGCGACGAAGGGCGTGGAAGTCTGCGATAAGCCAGGGGGAGCTGACA
>JBFWYF010000499.1:0-5912 GCA_050186685.1 Pirellulaceae bacterium | reverse complement strand
GGCTCCACACGACGCTCCCCCGGATATTGCCGGCCCATTTACGCGGATGGGGACCCGGATCAAGTTGGCGGATGTGACGGACGGCCTATCGAATACCATCTTTTTTGGAGAGGTAAGACCTCGCTGTTCGGAACACGCGCGCAATGGCTGGTCAACGTCCAATAACGGCAATGGCTACTGTACGACGCTGATCCCAATCAATTTCGACAGTTGCAACGACTCATCTACCGATCCTTGCCAGCGCTCCTGCAATTGGAATACGGAAGTTGGTTTCAAGTCCGCCCACGCGGGAGGTGCGAATTATCTCCTGGGCGACGGCAGTGTTCGCTTCATCGCGCAGACACTGGATCATGGAGTGTACCAAGCTTTGGGGGGCAAGCAGGACGGAGCGGTAACCCGCCTCGAGTAGATCATGCAGATCAGCGAGGTGATCACTCAAGTCAATGACATCGCGAACACGATCGCCAGCGCCGTCGAGGAACAGACGGCGACAGCGACGGAGATGAGCCGCAACATTGCAAGAGCGGTGAAAGGAACTGCTGAAATCGCTCAGAACAGCACGTCAGTCGTGCAAGCGGTGCAAGACACGACCCCGGGCCACAAACTGTCAGCAAGCCTCCGGCGACTTGGCCCGGCTGGCGACGGAACTGCAGCAGCTCAGCGCTGGCAGCCGGTAGGAGCGGGCAACAAGTCCCCTCTCCCGGTACCGCGAGATGGCCAAGGGGAATTTCTCGTTCGTCCTTGTAGCCGTTTCGTACCACGAGCCGATGGCCTCGTTCATCCCGTCGATCCGCATGTCATGGCTCCCGCGCGCAGCTCGCCGCCGTGCGCATCCGCCGCCAGCCCGCCTGGCTAACCAGACGGCTCGGACTCGGAAGCCGATGGCTGCGGAGCCAGCGCAGCCGTCCAGCCCGCGGCAAGAGCGAGAGCTCCGCAGACGGACCACAAGAACCGTCCGGGTGCATCGCGAGGCACCGCGAAATCGACGTTCGATTCAGGTAGCACGATTCCCGCGAGCGGAATGAACAGCAAGGCAGCAATCAGCCCGCAGGCCGCCCCCGTTGCCGAAGACGCCAACTTGCGGCAGCCTCGGCCCTGATGAATAGCACTCGCCCACCCCACTCCCGCACCGGCGAGCATCCAGGCCACCGCCTGAATCGCAATCGCGCGTTGAACCGGCTCGATGTGGTCCTCGGCAGGCAGAAAAGCTATGGCGTGCGGAGCTACTGCGCCCCCAACCAGCCCTCCCAACGCGGCCAACGCGATGGCCTTCCCGATCAACAGCTTGCCGTGACGCCCAGCAACGGGGCGTCCCAAGCCCAGCCCGCTGCCGGCCGCCACACACGCGGCTACGAGCCCATAGGCGAGCATCGTCCGCCCGGTCGCCACACGTTCCTCCGCCGCACGAAATCGGGACATGTCGTCCGACGAAGGTCGCGCGGATTCCGCTCGCGATCGGACCATTTCGTCAACCCGCAGCTGGCCATGGGTTTGTTCATAGATCAGCCACGCCGCACCGCCGGCCACCGCTCCGACGCAGCAGGTCAGCAGCCATCGCCGGCGCACGCTCCCGGTGTACGCATTCGGCTCGATGGCCGAGGCGACGGGGAGGTCCGGCACGTCCGTGTCATCCGGCGCGGGGTCGGAGGGCCGGGTCCGCGCTCGACCAATCGGCTGCGCTGGGGAATCGCTCACAAGCCGTCCCTTTCATGCCCGAGTCCGTCGAACCAGCTCGCGCCGTGGCGGGTTACTTCGGCGCGCCGGGGACAGACTTCACGGCGAAGTCGAAGCGATTGTCCTTGTCGGGACCCACCTCGACTTCGAGTGTCGTGTCCGAATTGAAGTGCGGTGCGATGTACTGCTGCATGACGGGAGTGGCTGGTTCGTTCGGATCCGGCTGGCTGAACTGACCGGTCTCGCGGTACGCCGTAATCTCGATCCGTTTCGCGCCCGCCGTGGAACGCAATGCGTAGCTCCCGTCGAGGATCTGGATGGCGTGGCTCGACAGCTGGCCGTCCTTGTCTCGAAAGACCACGAGGCCATCTTTCAGCGGCTCCCCGTCGACTTTCACTTCTCCCGAGACGGGATACGTCACGGGGCCGTCTGGTGCACAGCCGCTGAGCGAGGAAAGGCAAAGCGCCACCAGGTATAACGTCACCGAATGTCCCATGCGAGGCACGTTTCTGCTCTTGAACATGTCCGCAATCTCCTACCATTCGCCAGCGACTTCGCCATTACCGCGGGAGCCGAGTCCGCGCCACACGGCCAGATTGACCGTGTTCGCCGCAAAGCGGACGGACCCATCGCACAGTGCCACCTGGGCGCCGCCGGGATGGAGACTGCGCGCATAATGTCCGATCGTGCTGCCGGAGCCTGTCGTGATGCACGGTGCATACCGATACGTGCGAGCCGAGCAGGTGTGGAACTGGTCGGGCACGGACGTGTTCGGCGTCTCGTAGGTGGTGAAACGAGTTCCGCCATAATTTGCTGCCTGTCCAATAAGCGCCTGGTTCCCCCCACCCGACCGCGTCGGTTTGCGGTCGGACCAGCGCCTCGGCGAATGCCAGGGTATTGGACGTGCCATCGGTAATATCGGCTATGCGGATGCGGGAATTCCGGAACATCACGCCGGCGGCATTGTCGGTAACACCGACGGCATTCCCGTCCAAAGCCACGTAGTTACCGTGGTAGCCGCGCGTGTTGCCCGGGCTGTTCGGGTCCGACGGGCAGGAGAGACTCGGAACGATCACGTCCCGCACTTTACGGTCGATGTTGCTGATCAAATTATTGCTACCCGAGGCCGAGAAAGTGAGGGCGGCCGACACGTACCGATCATAGAGCGCCGTTTGCTCGATGAACGGCAACAGCGAGGGCATCCAGGGGGTCCGCCGCGAGATCGCGATGTCGGCGGCCCCGATGGGAAACTTACCGTAGGTGTCGTGGTAATTGTGCAGGGCAAGTCCCAGTTGCTTCAGATTATTGCTGCACTTCATGCGACGGGCCGCTTCGCGAGCCGCCTGCACGGCCGGCAAGAGCAGGCTGACCAGGATTCCAATGATGGCGATCACCACCAATAACTCCACGAGCGTAAACGCACTGCGGTACGCCCAACTGGCCGATGTACGTGACATGGGAACTCCTTGGAATGACGAAGACGAAGACTGGAAACCTGTATCGTGCGCCCTCAGCTGGCCGCTAAAGATCGCCAAGGAAATAACTTGAACATTTCACCCTCGCCCGCGGGGCGAGCGGGCATGGGAAAGTCGTTTCCTCGGCGATCCTAAGCCGCTGGAGGAAGATCTTCTGTCACTGTTACGGTCCACGCCGTCGAACAGCGTCGACGACCCTTGTCTATCGATCGGACGACTCGTCCGCAGGAACCGACTCGTGCGTCCATGGGGCGACGACCGACGCCCAAGACGTACCAATCCGCAAATCATCGAAGCGTTGCACGGACGAACCTTTGAACTGCAGCACCACGGTATCGAATTGGACGTCGGTATCGATGCTGGGCGACGTCAGCATCCAGAACCGCGGTTCCTGCGCGTGCAAGGGATCCGACGGCGAAAGGATGCTGATAAAGACTTGATCCGGGTTATCGCGGGCCAGCACCATCTTGCCGGCGAAAAGGTACGATTCGCCATAGCGGATGGGCAGCGGCGTGGTTACGGAAGTCCCCGCAATCCGGCAGAATGCGAGCTGACCATCGACATTAGTATAAACCCCGGTTCGCAGTTCCGAGCCGGACGCCAGACTCTTGAATACCAGTTGCACGGCGTTCGGCGGACCAGCCTTGGGCAGCTCGCGCTGAAACAGAAAACTGAAATAGACAATCTGGTCTTGCGAGGCAGAAAGTGATTGCGCCAGCTGACGAGCGAGGATCGCGGGGTGATCGGTTTCGAGCCACCCGTCGGGTTTGCTGTCCGCGTCAAGCTCGGGGACCAGGCTGACGTCGCGCCGCAGACGGACGGCTGGCCAATGGGACCCCTTCCGCCAGGGATACAACCAGCCCCTCCCGCCCGTCGGCCGATCTGGCGCCGGAAACCGCGAGGTTTCCGGGTAGGCAAAGGAGTCGACCGCCAACAAAGTGGCCGCCTTTGGCGTTTCGGAACGCCAAGAATGCCGCGAGCGCAGATCGCCGAGCAAAGGGACGGTTTCCCCGGTCGCTTTATCTGCGTGAAACCGCAGTGCCATACCGGGCGACAGGGTAACGGCTGGCTCACCGCGCAGGGGCCGACGGACGACTTCACCTGCCAGCACGTGCACTTCATCGATGCTGTCTTGGACGATCACTCCATAGTCGCCGCCGAACGATTGCAGTTCTGCCTGGGGAGTCGTCACGGCGCAGGCCGTTGCCGTATCATCGCTGGCCACGACACACGTCCCCGACGTCAGGGAAATATGGGTGGCGGACCCGATCTGAAAAGCCGCCGGACCGTCAAACAACAATTGGACGCCTCCATCCATGTACAGCTCCAGCCTGCCGTCGGTCAGTCGAAAGCGGCCGGGTAGGAGCCGCATGCCCTGTTTGAACCGTGATGCGCTGGATGGCGAGTCGCCGGCGGACAAGGCATCCGATATGTCCAAGCGAGCGACCGTCGCGACGTACATGCGTTCGACGACCGCCTCGCCCGGCTGGCCTTCGGCCGCCGTCGATGCGCCCGTCTGCCGGCCAGCGTCCGGAGAGGGCTTAGCCAGGCTGGACCAGACGTTCAGCTGCAGACACAAGGAAGCCGCAAACGAGCCAGCCGCGACGAGCAGCAGGCGCACCCATTCGGCACGCATCCAGCGTTCGGACGATACAACATGTCCGGGCTGCGGTACGATGGTGTCCGACTCCGTCGCATGTTTCGGACTGGCATCGATCCCCGACGGATCCTCGCCTGGTGTGGAGTTCTGCTCGCGGAACCGAACGAGCAGTCTCGCGTGTTGATCGATGTACTGAAGATAAAACTGACGGGCCGCCGGGTCGGCGCGAAGTATTTGCTCAAGCCGGAGCGATCCGTCCTCTCCTTCCTTACCGTCGCAAGTCGGATCCCCGTCCAGCAACTCAGAAAGGAGGCAGGCCAACTCGGCATGTGTCGCATGCGAAGATGCAGCTTCCGCTGCGTCGGCGTCATGCGTTTCTTGGCGTTCCCGCCGCGGCGCTGAAGATCGCGAGTCGTCGCCGGACGGGTTCTCTGCCGAGTCACGGTTCATCATGAAGAAGTCCACCTGCCGTCTGTCTTACGACGCGACGCAACTCGGCGCCACATCGGTTTGTTTAACGAGATTCCTCGGTTTCCGCCGAGATGTGCCACGGGCCACAACAATTTTCGGCAAAAAATCTTGCCGGGCACGGATTCTCCCCGGCGATCGTGCCGACGAGAGACGCGCACTATACCCGGGTGGCCATGACGATTTACGGTTCCCGAGCCTGTGTCTCAAAAAAATACTCAGTTTCGGTGGCATGGATTTCCGCCGAGCGGTGATTAGGTGTGGCGAACCCGGGGACATGGGTGCCCAGGCATTCTGGGGTCCTGTTAACGGATAGGCGAGGTGGTATGGATCCGGCGCGAGTCGAGCAGGTGGTGGGGCTCTTGAGCCGTCACCAGGAGGAGATCTTTCGCCACATCCTGGCGCTGTTGCCGCATGAGGCGGATGCTCGCGACATCCTGCAAGAGACTTGCATCGCCATCTATCGGAAAGCAGAGGAATACAACCCGCAACGGTCGTTTGCCCTGTGGGCCTTTGGGTTCGCTCGCATGGAAGTCTTGAAGCACCGCAGTCGGACGCAACGTAAGACCATTTTGCTCAGCACGGAGCTGATCGAGATGTTGGCGCAGGAGCGGGAGAGCCTGCAGTTTCAGCTGCACGAGAGGCTGACGGCATTGGAGCAGTGCGTAGTGGCCCTGCCAGCCGAAGACCGCGAC
>JBFWYF010000498.1:0-5914 GCA_050186685.1 Pirellulaceae bacterium | reverse complement strand
AGGCGATCCTTCCGGTGATGACGGACCGCACCAACACAGCGCGTGTCAATGAAGGACGGCTGACCGCGATCGCCGTTGAGGCGGCGGAGCAGAGTGAACGTCTCACTGTCCCGGTTATCCATGCCCCACAGTCCCTGCATCGGGCGCTAGAAACCTTTCCCGTCACCCGCCGGTTGTTTGTGGCGGTGGAGCGCATCGATGGGCCGTTCCTGCCCAGTGGGCGTTCGCCTGGCTGGGCCGGTGCGTCCGGACTGCTGGTCGGCCCCGAAGGGGGGTTCACACCGGCAGAGCTTGACGCATTCGATCGATGTCCCATTGTAACGCGCGTCAGCCTCGGCCCGCGCGTCCTCCGGGCCGAGACAGCTTGCTTCGCCGGATTGGCCTTGTTGCAGGCACCGGGGTGCGGCTAGTACGCTCGTCATCAACCCGAGACGCCTGGGAAAAGCATGTCCAATCCGGGAGACGGCGACGCGACCCCGATCACGTCGATCCGACAATTGGCCGATCATATTGCCGCGGGGTGCAAGCCCAACGCGCGGTTCCGCATCGGCACGGAACATGAGAAATTCGGCTTTCGCCACGACGACCTGGCCACCCCGCCATACGAGCCGTCCGATGGGCAGCCGGGTTGCATCCGGGATCTGCTCGCTGCGCTGCAACGCTATGATGGCCAGCCGATCATGGACGGGCCGAATGCCATCGGCCTCAAGCAGGGGGCAGCATCGATATCGCTGGAACCGGCCGGCCAGCTGGAGCTGTCTGGAGGGCCGCTGGAAACCCTGCACGAGACGCTGGCGGAGTTCAAAACTCACTACGCCCAGGTTCTTGACGCGGCAGGACCGTTGCGCATGGGCTTCGCGCCGCTTGGCTTCCACCCGGTCGCCGCGCGGGAGGCGATGCCATGGATGCCCAAGGGGCGCTATAGGATCATGCGACGGTACATGCCGACCGTCGGTTCGCTTGGCCTCGATATGATGACCCGCACGTGCACGGTGCAGGTGAACCTGGATTATGCAAGTGAGCAGGATATGGTGCGCAAGCTACGCGTGTCCCTGCTGCTGCAACCTTTGGCGACGGCGCTGTTCGCCAATTCTCCGTTCACCGAGGGCAAGCCGAACGGGTTCCAGTCCTATCGTGCGCATGTGTGGACGGATACGGACAACCAGCGCTCCGGTATTCCGGCTGTCATGTTCGAGGATGGGTTCGGCTTTGAACGCTACGCCGAATGGCTGGTTGATACCGTGCCGATGTACTTCGTCTATCGCGACGGCGCCTACATCGACGTGGCCGGCCGCCGGTTCCGCGATTTCATGGATGGCCGCATACCGGAGCTGTCGGGAACAGTTGCAACTGTCGGCGATTTCGCCGACCATGTAACCACGGTCTTCACCGACGTGAGGATCAAGCGGTTTCTCGAAATGCGCGGCGCCGATGCGGGGCGAATGGATATGATGCTGGCCCAGTCCGCGCTATGGGTCGGATTGCTCTATGACGAAGCGGCTTTGGCAGCTGCCGAGTCCCTGCTGCGCGGCGCCGGGTGGCAGGATGCCGTAGCCATGCGGGCTGCCGTACCACGGCAGGGATTGGAGACGGGATGGCGAGGACACGATCTCCGACATCTTGCGCGGGAAATCGTTGCAATCGCCCAAGATGGCCTGCGTGCGCGCGGCCGTCTGAACAGGGCGGGCGAAACGGAAGCAATTTACCTGGCGCCCTTGAAGGAGATCGCTGAGGGTGGACCGACCCAGGCTGAACACTGGCTCGCACGTAACAAGACGACATGGAAGGGTGACATTCGACGCATCTTCGCCGAAAGCGCGATCAAATAAAAATTCTTAATCCTTTGCGGGTTGAGGCACTTGGCTTTACAACTGGTCTCAATAATGATGATCGAGTGATGTCAGACAGCCGAAACAGGAATTCCAGCGCGCAGCCCCAGGCCTCCGGCGTCGACCAGGTCGTCGTTCGCCTGCGGCTTATCGGGCAGATGGAGGCCTGGACCGTCACAAGTGAAAATGTCCTGCCGGCGGGGCGGAAGACACGTGCGTTGCTGGCCGCCGTCGCGCTGTCGGCGCCGCGTCCAGCCCTGCGCGGCCGCCTTGCGGAATTGCTGTGGAGCCGCCGTCCCGAAGAACAGGCGCGGGCGTCTCTGCGGCAGGAGATCCATCGGCTGCTGGAAACCTTGTCTCCGGCCAAAAGCGAAATTCTCGTCGTCACGCGCGATCATCTCACGTTGCGCTCGGGTGCGGTGTGGGTCGACGTCGATGAGGTTCTTCGCGCGACCACCGCCCAACCAGCCTCCCTGTCTCTCCTTGATGGTGACCTGCTCGAGGATTTGGATGGAATTGACCCGACATTCGACGCCTGGCTGAACACCGAGCGGGAACGCCTGAGGGATCGCGCCCGGAGTGTTGCGGAGGCACTTCTGCGCGAACAGGTCGAGCCGGAGACCGCCATCCCCGCGGCTCAGCGCCTGCTCCAGATTGACCGGGCGCATGAAGGTGCCTGGCGTGCGTTGATGCGCGCCCATGCGGCGCGCGGCGAACGTGGCATGGCAATCCAGGCCTACGACCGTTGCCGAGCGGTGCTCGCCGATTTGCTGGATGCCGCGCCGTCCGTTGAAACGCAGAAGCTGCTATCGGAAATTCGTGGTCCTTCCGGAAGCCGGATCCCGCCGCGGCAGGCTGTGTCGCCTCCCCCTCAGCCCAGCACCACCGCCCCGGTGGAGGATGCGTCCGACGTACCGGAAGTCCGGGACGTCGGCCGGGAAGCGCGCGGTGGCGCCCATGTCGGCGTGATGCCGATGCAATTGGTGGGCGGCACGGAAGAGGACGCCCATCTCGCTCCCGGACTTGCCGAGGAAATCACCACGGCCTTGGCCCGATTCCGCTGGATGTTCGTGGTTTCGTCAAACTCGCTGGGTCGGTTTGCGACCGAAAGCCGCGACGAAGCGGCAATCCGCCGTATGTTCGGGATCGACTTCCTGCTGGACGGGACAATCCAGCGGGTACGCACACGGCTGCGGATCACCGTCCGGCTGCTGGACCTGCGCGCTGGCAACCAGGTGGTGTGGGCACGGCGTTTCGACCGCCAGAGCAACGACTTGCTGTCCCTGCAGGATGAGATCGCCGCCGAAGTGGTCGCGCAGATCGATCCGGAAATCCTGCTGATCGAGGCACGCCGGAGCGCCGCGCGTCCGCCCGTCGATGCGTCGGCCTATGATCTGATGCTGCGGGCGATCCCGCTGATTGGTCGCATGCAGCGTGAGCCGTATCGGCGCGCTGGCGACTATTTGGCTAAGGCCATCGAGCTTGAGCCGGATTACGCCTCAGCCTACGCATGGTACGCCTATTGGCACGTCTTCCTGGTTGGGCAGAACTGGGCGGAAGATCCGCAGGCGTTAATGGCAGAGGCAGGTCGCTTGGCGGAGCGAGCCATCGTGCTCGATCCCTACGATGCGCGAGCGCTGTCGATAGCCGGACATGTGCGTGCCTTCTTGCACCACCGTTTGCGCGAGGCGGCCGCGTTGCACGAGCGAGCGTTGTCGCTCAACCCGAACTTGGCGATGGCCTGGGCGCTTTCGGCGGTCGCCTGTGCCTACGCCGGTGAACTGGACGAGGCGGAGCGGCGCAATGACCGCTACAAAAAGCTGTCGCCGCTGGACCCGCACGCCTTCTTCTTTGACGCGTTTTTTATCCTGATTTTCTTGATGAAGCGCGACTACGAGTCAGCTGTGGAGGCTGGACGGATGGTTTGCGAGATCAACCCTTCCTTTACAGGCAGTTACAAGCCGTATCTTGCGGCACTCGGCCATCTGCGTCGCGACCAGGAGGCCGCAGTAGTGCGTCGCCGCTTGATGCAGATGGAGCCGGACTTCACGATCGAACGTTTCCTTAGTACAACGCCGATCGAGCGGGAAAGCGACCGAGTGCATTATGCCGAAGGCCTGCGGTTAGCTGGTGTTCGTGAGCGTGATGTTTCGGTACTGTCCGCGTCCGCTGTCTTCGACACCGCGCGGTAGAGCGCGACCCGCAGCAGACGGCAAATCGCTCGACCGCTTGTCATCGCAAGCGGTGATATCAGTAGAGACGAGTCTTTTCGTCCGTGTCGATCAGGGCCTGAACCTCCGCTACGCTCTCCGTCAGCGCCGCGTGCGCGACGGCGACTTCGGCGAGGGACGCGAGGTCGGCTGTTGGGGGCCAGGCCGCGGGCTCCCACAGCGCCGAGCGCATCATGCATTTCGCACAGTGAATGAACGCTTCCCCGACAAAGACAACCAACGCCAACTCGGGAATCCGTCCGCCGATTGCCATGGCGCTCCGCAGTTCCAGGTCCCGCACGATCGCCGCGCGGCCAGAAACGCGCAGGGTCTCGCGCTTGCCCGGGATCAGGAAAATCAGGCCGACGTCCGGGTTTTCAAGAACGTTCCGGAACGTATCGGCGCGCCGGTTGCCAGGCCGCTCGGGTATCGCCAGGGTCGAATCGTCGAGGATTCGAACGAACCCAGGCGGGTCTCCTTTCGGCGTGATGTCGACGTTCCCGTTGCGATCCGCCGACGCAACCAAAACGAATGGCGAGCGGCCAATGAACTGACGGCAATGGGCGTCGAGCGTGAAGATCACCTTTCTGGCGACGCGTGGGTTCGGCCGCCCCAGGACGGCCTCAAGCTCCTCCACGGTCGAGACGACATCAGTAAAGTGAGATTTGTCCACGTCCGTCCCCCTGATCACGAATTGTCGGTCGTCGCCTGGGATTCGCCGGATCTCGCCTCGGCAGCACGACGCTTACGGACTTCGGCGGCATAGTGGCCACGCTGCCGTACCTCCTGCGTGTGCGGGCGCACGACGGTGTCGTAGAAGCTATCCCAATCCTCCGGGGTCAGCTGAGTCATGTGCGGCACAAGCTCATAGTTGTTGAGCGTTGAGTCGTCGTAGACATGGCGCGGGATCGGCTGAACCTGCAGCAACGGATCCTCGGTCCGAAAGTCGATCGGCACGTCGGTCTTTGTCAGGCGAATGTTCACCACGAGCGGACCGAACCAGCGATCAGTTTCAATAATGCCCTCATAGGGTTCGTATCCACCTCGCCTAGGAAAGTTGGCGGGCGACCGGACATGCAAGCTCCAACCGGGCGCGGTGCGGACAACGAGCCCCGTCCACATTTGGAAAATGTCGGTTTCCTGCAGCTTTGCGAGGAAAGGCGGTGAGTAGCCCTTGATGCCCTCCGGCGCGACGGCATTGAACACGTCGCTGAATCCTGGGAATTGTGCCGCCTGAAGCGGCAGCCAATCGCCAGCTCCCTCGAACGTCCACCGGACGTCCTGGCCGTCCCAGATTAGGGAGAAGCCAATCGGTGGAAAAACGTAGTAACCGTAAGCTGAGGCTGATGTTGCTGGCTCGCAATAGCGAAAGGCCCGTGTCGGCAGGGAGCCGGCCGCTGAGCGGTCCGCTCGCTGGGGCAGCCGGATGTTGGGAAAGAAGCTGAAGAACGAAACGAGCTTGGGCCTTTTGCCCGTTCCGTCCTCTGGAGTGGTTGGCGAGGGAGGCGTTGACATCAGGTGGCCTCTCGGGTCGGTAAACAGCGCGTGCCGGACTTTAACGATCTGGCGCAGGACTTTGCAGCTGTTTTCTAGCTTGCGAGAAGACCGATTAGCGGCGCACCGGCAGCGTAGGAGCGAAGCCACCGAGGCGTACCTTACCGGCGTCAGCGGTGTTGAGGGTCGGGGCGAAGCCACCGAGGCGTACCTTACCGGCGTCAGCGGTGTTGAGGGTCGGGGCGAAGCCACCGAGGCGGACTTTTCCAGCGTCAGCGGTGTTGAGGGTCGGGGCGAAGCCACCGAGGCGTACCTTACCGGCGTCAGCGGTGTTGAGGGTCGGGGCGAAGCCACCGAGGCGGACTTTTCCAGCGTCAGCGG
>JBFWYF010000497.1:0-5924 GCA_050186685.1 Pirellulaceae bacterium | reverse complement strand
TCGTCCTCCAGGCGATGGTCGGCCTCGTTGACGCCTTGCACGAAGGCGACGTTGCTTTCCAACCCGCCGATTGCTTGTGACATTTTCCGCAGGTAGTCGCGCGGCAGAACCTGATCCGCATCGACCAACACCACCCACTCGTCGTTACCCGGTCTTGCAGCGGCGAGGGTGCGATTGATATTCCCGGCCTTGAAGCCCGCGCGGTTCGGCCGGCGGAACAACTCCAAACGCGGATGCGCAGCACAAAAAGCGTCAATTTCCGCAAGTCGCGCCGGATTGCGACTGTCGTCGCCCAGGAGCTCGCGAAACCGTTCGGGCGGAAACTCCTGCTCGCACCAGGAACGGCAAGCATCGGATTGGAAGTCGTCGCACGCAAGGTACAGCAGCAGGAAGTGCGGTGATAACTTCCCGGCTTGCTCGGCAGGAGGGGCCGCGGCACGTAGCAGGGAAGCTAATTGAAAGGACAGATGAGGCCAGGCCCACCACAGCAACAGCAACCAGACGATGGCCGAAAAGGCGGCCACAAGCTGCGTGCTCCACCCCGCCTCGCCCAAATGCCGCACCCAAGGGGCGATCGTCGACAGGGCAAGCGCCAGGATAGCCAGTGGAGGCGCCAGCGCCAGCCACGGGCTCTTCGTGGTCTGACTCATAGAGCATCCTCCAAACGACGCGCACGACGGAAGCGCGAGGTCAGTTCGCGTGCCGCCGGCCGAGCTTTGCCCTCGTCGTCGATCAATCCGACGAACGAACTCCAGTCATAGAATTCTGGTCCGCTCTTCCAGGGTGCATCGAAGGCCGAATGCGCGACCAGGGCTGGCCTCTCGCCCAGCCCTTCGCGCGCATCGCGCAGGGCCTCCAGCAAGTAGAAGAAGAACGTCCGTTGCACTTGCGGCGAAGCATCGGCGATACCATCGTGCGGGTAGGCCACAGCGTTAAACGCCAATGGGCGCGCCAATCGCTGTGCGATCGGCGCGATCTTCCGCATATCGTCGAGCATGGCCCGTGCGTCAGCCTCTGGGTGAAGCTCGAAGGTCCAGGTATCCCGCTCGCGTAGGCTGCTGTGTGCGTCGGGAAAAAGCCAATCGCCGATTTCCCATAGCTGCTCGTCATCCGGATAGCGAATGATTGGTTCAGTCGTCGTGACGGGCAGCAGCGAGTTCCGCCGGAGCGCGCGCATCGCCTCGTTCAGTTCGGGCAACACGTAACGGCCGTCGCGCAAGCCATTGTAGCCAACGCAATACGCGTCGACGAACCGGCACTGGGCCAAAGCGCGAGCCACTTCCGTTCGGTCGCGAGGTTCCCATACGCCCATGATGACCTTCAGTCCCAATCTGTTCGCACGTTCCGGAATCAGCATCAGAGGCCCGTTGCTTCCGAAGGTGACTACGCCCGTGAAGCCGGCCTTGCGGATGATGGACAGTTCGCGGTCGATGTCCGCGACGAACGCAGCTTCCTGCTCCCGCGTCGGCTTGGCGGCGAGTGGTCCGTCTTCTTCGTCCGACGCGAAGAAGGCCGGATCATATCCCACCCAACAATGGCCGCGCAGCAACTCCTTTAGGGCCGACCGGTCGATCGTCGGGTCGGTCCAGGGCCGGTCCCAGAGGGCCAATCCGACAAGCGCCGTCCCCGCGCCCAACAAGGCCCGGCGTCCCTGGCGCCGCGTTCGCTCGCTTCGCCCCGCGTGCACAACCGGAGTGTCCGCCGGCGTGGGCAGTACCGAGTATTCGGCGCGCAAGCGCTCGGTAACCAGCTTCATGTCCCCTTTGAGATGCGGCGCTTGTCGGACAGTCATTCCATTCCGGTAGGGTAGTTGTCCCAGCTCCTCCGGCAACTGTTCAGCCGATGGCAACTCAGCCTGATGCACCAGCAATGGCACGACTCCGATTTTTGGACTGCGGAGCGCTGATCCGATTTCCGCGAGGACGTAATCCGGCCCGCCGGCTTGTTTTCGTTCATTCAGAATACGAAGCCATTCGCTGCCGATCACCACCAGCATCACATTGCATTGGGCCACGCTTCGGTCGATGTACTCTCGGAAGTCTCGTCCCAAGGGAATGGTATGCACATCCCTCACGATCATTGGCTGGCCATTTTCATCGGCATACCCGAACTCCTCGACCAACCTTTCGTAGATCAATTCGCATATGTCGTGGGTTTCCGCCCGTCGATAACAGAGGAAGATTTTAGCCATGGCGGCCGGTCCTAGGCGTAGTTGCCCCTTCACAGAGTAGGGGTCAAGACGGGTGCCTGCAAGAATCAATCCACCCCTCTAAAGCTGTCAGCTTACGCATTTGCCGCCTCCGGGATGCCGTCGACCGCTTGATGGGCTGCCTGGCAGTCCATGGATGGCGCACGTGGCCCGCGAGTTGACGAACGATGAGGAAGGTTTTCTGACTGCGCCGGTGCCGCGAGTGCTGATGGACCGGGACACGAAGTTCTCGGCCCAGTTCCAGGCGATCCTCAAGGATGCCGGAGCGAAGCCGGTCTTGCTGCCGGCCAGCAGCCCGACGCTGAAGGACGAGGCCATTTCGCGGATAATACTCTTCAGCGAGAAAGCTCTGCGGACCGCCACGAAAGAGTTTCTGGCCCACTACCACGCCGAGCGCAACCATCAAGGGCTGGAGCACAAGGTCATCGAACCCCGGAGGGGGAGTGGTCATTGCCGAAGGCGAGATCGTGTGCCGCGAGCGGCTCGGCGGGCTGCTGAAGTACTATCACCGGCGGGCCGCCTAAGTTGCCGGGCGTTGTGCTTCCTTGTGAGCCGCGGATATTCCGCGCGCATCCACCGAAAACCAGCCGCCGTCGGCATCGCCCGGCGTAGCCGGGCGATCCGCCTCGGCCGAGACTTGCTGTCCGTTCCCCCACTTCATGCTGGTTTTCTCCAGGTTTTCAAGTCGGCGGATTTCTTTGACCACACGGGACTTCCACTCTACCCCCGACCGCGGAACTCTTACACTGCCCGATTCCCAGGAACCTGTATCAATACAAACGCTCCATGCGCACCACGCTCTGGGCATTGCTCATCCCGAAACTTCCCGGGCAAGTTCATACGACAGGCTCAAAGTGATTCCTGCTTCAGTTGTTGAAGCCAGGCTTGTTTGTACTTTGAGGCCTCGTCGCCTGAAACATGAAAATTCAGATCGCAACTTGGACAATACAGCCTGGCCAGTCCAAAAAGTATGGCATTGCCCTGACACCTGGGACAGACGACGTCCTCTTCGAGACGGAGAATCCTGCGGAAGATTGCTACGGCCGCTACAAGGGCGCACAGCGCGGCGATGGCGGTAATTGGTCCTCCGAGAATCCATCCCCACGGCCAATGCAGACAGGCGCGGATTGTCAATGCCGTGACGACCGAACCGATTACCAGCGGAACCAAAGCTGCCGCTGTTCGCGATCTTCGTGTCAGCCATTCGGTACCGCTGCCGGTTCGGCGCGCAATATGAAGCGTTTGGGGCGCTCCCAATAATGGCATAAGCGTGGAACTGCCGGGTGTCCTGTTTTCTGTCCCTGCGCCACACTCCAGGGCGAAAATGCAGAGATGATGCGCAGCCAGGCCCGCCCATTTTCTCCCGTCAGGGCCGACCGCCAGCCTTGTGAAGACCGACGGCAGCGCTGCGACGCATTCGCCGCTGCGAACGAATTCAACCCAGGTGGCCATGCCCCGAACCACCGCGCAGAGGCTGCGGGAGTCGTCGCTCGACGCGAGGCTTTGTGCATCGCTCCGACCATCGATAACCTCCAGGCAGTCCCCCAGTGCCACGTCCCAGACCCGGATCGTTCCATCCCTGGAAGAAGAGATCAAGTGCCTTCTGTCCGGCGCGAATGCAACACTGTCGACTTCGCGCGTGTGACCAGACAACGTTGTCAGGAGCGCAAACTCCTTGAAATCACATACGACGATCTTCCCGTCTTCGGTTCCGAATGCAACCCGGTCGCCGCGGCTGGAAAAGGACATGCAGCATAGGCCGTGACGAGAGAGCGTGAACGACTGCTTCTGGGCACCCGTCGCGGCTTCCCAGATGTGGACAAAGAACGCGCCGGCAACCACATACCTGCCATTTGGCGAAAAGCTCAGGCAACGAACGTCGTCTCCAAGGACGGGCGCCGTCCAGAGCGGTTGTGCGAAATCCGAAGTGCGCCACACCGTGACGCTGCTTTTTTCTCCACGCGGAACCTTCGCACCGCATGCGACAAATCGTTCGTTCGGAGAAATCGCCACTCTTGAGACAGCATTCCGGCCGTTGCGAACATGACGAATCTCGCCCCCGAGATCCCAGTCCCAAAGATGCAGCGTCCCGTCCAGAGTTCCTGAGGCCAATTGAGCCTGCCGACGGGAAAGGACGACGTCGGTGACTTCGTGAGCGTGCTGCAGAATCTGCTCCCGCTTCCCGTTGGCGGCATTCCACACCCCAATCGCTCCATCGCGGGACCAGGAAATCACATGCCGTCCCGCCGGTGTGAAACAGGCTCCCACCACAGCCTGTGTGTGACCTGCCGACGAAGTCGTTTCTGGCGAGGCCGAAATGCGCCGGATGCAAACGGTCCGATCTCTGGAGGCCGAGGCGATTCGTTCGCCGTCAGGAAAAAATGCCACCGCCCAGACTTCGTCGCCGTGGTCTCGAAAGCAGGCGATTTCGCTTCTGGTCGCGGTCTTCCAGAGTCGCACGGTGGCATCCCGGCTGCCCGAGAGAATCGACTGCCCATCGGGAGAGAATGCGATGCTGTCGATCCGCCCGGCATGTCCGCGCCACTGGTCGACCTCTGCCTGCGCGACGACGTCCCACAGCACCAGAATGCCCGTGTGCGATCCCGTGACGACATATTCTCCGTCGGGCGACACAGCGATGCAATCGAACCAATGGTCTTTGGCGACAGGGTTTCCGAGCCATTTTTCGTCGTCGTGAATCGAAAGCGTCAGCAGCACTTCGCCCGTCTTCGCATCGAACCCGTGGATCAGATGTCCGCTGGACGACGTGTAGATCCGGCTTCCATCGGGTGAGAACACCAGGTCGGTGACGCCGCTACACTCCCAGCACTTCACCACCGCGCGCGTTTGCACATCGAGCACCTGCACATGGTCGTTGACGCCACACGCGATTCGGGATCCGCAGGGTGAAATCGCCAGAGTCTCCAATCCGAATTGAATTCCGGTCCCTGCCTGGAATTCTCCGAAGCGAACATTGGGTTCGAGTGTGGATGCACTCCACAGGATGACGCCCTGAATCGAACTGCCAGAAATCAACTGCGTTCCATCCGGAGTGAACGCCACGCCCTTGACGAAATCGCGGCCCTCCGATGGCGCCTGGCCTTCTGAATCTAAAGTCGCATCGGTCTGCAGACACGCAAGCTCCCGCGCATCATCACACTGCCAGACGCGGACCGTTCCATCGCGTCCACCTGAAGCCACTTGCCTTCCGTCGGGAGAAACAGCGACGCTCAACACGGCGTCCTGATGGCCGCGCAACACGCTGACCGAGCTGGCGCCGCTTCCGGAAGGAGTCAGGCAACGCAGCCAGACGAATCCAGGAATGGAACGTTCCTTGATCTTCAACCACGACTGCAGGAGTTTGGCGTGTCGGACCTGCCAGCTCTCCGCGGCTGAGCCGTCGGGCGCGTGCGCCACTGTCGTCTTGAGATTGATCTCGCGAAGCTCGACGTCCGTGTGATGGAAAGTCGCGTTCCAGAGGCACTGAAACAGAGTCGTGGGATACTTGTCGATGAAATGCACGTCGTGCCGGACCGCTTCGTCGATCAGCTTGAGAATCCGCCTCCGCGTATGGTCCTCGGGCATCGCGTCCAGCAAGTCGGCGAAGTCGCGGACGAGGTCGAAGATCATGCCATAGCCTCCGCCTTGGCTTCCAGAAAATGCAGGTCGGTGAAAAACACCGAACCCCCCACCGTTTTTGTGGCGCGCGCTCAAA
>JBFWYF010000496.1:0-5925 GCA_050186685.1 Pirellulaceae bacterium | reverse complement strand
GTCGAGGTGTGTTATCTGCTGATCTATGGCGAGCTGCCGTCGGCGCGACAGTTGGACGAGTTCCGCACGTCAATCCGGCGGCATTCGATGCTGCACGAAGACATGCGGACCTTTTACAACGGGTTTCCGCGCACGGCTCATCCGATGGCGATTCTGGCGGCCGTGGTCAGTGCGCTCTCGACGTTTTATCAGGATTCCATTGATCCGAACGATCCGCGGCAGGTGGAGATTTCGATTCACCGGCTGCTGGCCAAGCTGCCGACGATCGCGGCGTACAGCTACAAGAAGTCGATCGGCCAGCCCTTTATCTATCCGCAGAACGACTTGTCGTACTGCGAGAATTTCCTGCGGATGATGTTTGCCGTTCCGTGTGAGCCCTACGAGCTCGACCCCGACTTCGTCGAGGCGCTGAACCTGCTCCTGATCGTCCATGCGGATCACGAGCAGAACTGCAGTACGAGCACGGTGCGGATGGTTGGCTCGTCGAATGCCAACTTGTTTGCATCCATTTCGGCCGGCATCTGTGCGCTGTGGGGACCGCTGCACGGCGGAGCGAACGAGGCCTGTGTCGACATGCTGGAGCAGATGATTCGCGATGGCGGCGGCGTGAAGAAGTTCGTGAACCTGGCCAAGGACAAGAAGAGCAATTTCCGGCTGATGGGATTCGGGCATCGCGTGTACAAGAACTACGATCCGCGCGCCAAGCTCATCAAACAGCGGTGCGATAAGCTGCTGAGCAAGATCAAGCGGCACGATCCGATTTTCGACGTGGCGCAGGAGCTGGAGCAGGTGGCTTTGAGCGATCCGTACTTCATTGAACGGAAGCTGTATCCCAACGTCGATTTCTACTCGGGCGTGATTTATCGGGCGATCGGGATCCCTCAGCAGATGTTCACCGTGCTGTTTGCGATGGGCCGCCTGCCGGGTTGGATTGCTCACTGGGTGGAAATGCACAAGTCGCCCACGAAACGCATTTGCCGTCCGCGGCAGATCTACGTCGGCAGTCCGCTGCGGGAGTTTCCTCCCATCGATCAGCGGGACTGACGTCTCATCCTTAATCGGCGGGAGGGGAACATGGCGAGCGGCCCGAATCACGGGGAGGGTATGTCTCGCCAGGGGCGCTACCTCATCCTCGTATCGGCATTTCTGGGCTGGATGTTCTCCGGCATGCAGATGTCCCTGATGTCGTTGGCCGCCGGGTCCGCGACGCGCGACTTCGCGGAACGGGGGCAGCTGGATCTGGACGCCTACATCTCGTGGCGCAATTTATGGCCGCGAACCGATCGCGCCGGCGCGGCGGAACCCCTGGCGGCGGAAGCGCTGCAACAGGTACTCAAGCAGCAGACGCCCAAGTGGTTTTCACTGTACAGCAGCGTGTTCCTGATGGGCGCCGCTGCGGGAGGGCTCGTCTTTGGATGGGTTGGCGATCGAATTGGTCGCGTGAAGGCGATGGCGGCGAGCATTTTCTGCTATTCGCTCTTTGGCGGCGCAGGGTATTTCGCGGTGACCGCCGAGCAGTTGCTGTTGATGCGCTTCCTGTCGGGAATGGGAGTCGGCGGCATGTGGCCCACGGGCGTGGCGCTGGCGGCCGAAGCCTGGTCCGACGTCTCGCGACCCAAGTTATCCGGATGGCTGGGGGCTTCTGCGAACTTCGGCATCATGCTGGTGAGTGCGGTGGCTTACTTCGCCACCGTGACGCCCGATTCCTGGCGCTGGATCATGCTCGTCGCCGCCTCGCCGGCCGTGCTGTGTGTCGTCGTGCTGATGTTGGTGCCCGAATCGCCGGCGTGGCTGGCGCTGCAGTCGCAGCGGGGAGCTCGGCCCCCTCAGGGTATCGGCCAGTTGTTTCAGCCGCCGCTCTTGCGGCTAACGCTGATCGGCATCGCACTGGGGACCATTCCGTTGCTGGGCGGATGGGGTGTAACGCAGTGGCTGATTCCCTGGACGGAGCAGGTCGCCGGGGCCTTGGACCATCGTGCCAAGGCGTTGACGGCGATGATGCGTTCGGCCGGCGGGGCACTCGGCAGCTGGTACGGCGGTCAGCTCGCCAACCTGTGCGGGCGCAGGGCCACCTATTTCGTCATCAGCCTGAGTTCGCTGGTGCTGAGTGAAGTGATCTACGTGTTCATGCACCCGGACATGCCGGGATTTTCGGCTGCCGTGTTCGTGGTGGGGGCCATTTCAACGGTCTTCTTTGGCTGGCTGCCCTTGTACTTGCCCGAACTCTTTCCCACGCACGTCCGTGCCACCGGGTCCGGGATCTCCTTTAACTTCGGACGCATTCTCACCGCTGTGGGTGTGCTGGGGACCGGAGCCCTGACGGCCTATTTTCATGCCGACTATCAACGAGCGGGCGGCATCATGAGCTTGATCTATGGTCTGGGCATGATCGTGATCCTGTTTGCGCCGGACACGACGGGCAAGAAGTTGTCCGAAGCTCCCGCGCCTGCCACGGAGACGCCTCCCGCGCAGCCCGCGCTCGCCCGCCCCTAGGGGCGCGTAGCGAAAGTCGGAAGTCTGGCGACTTCCGCTACGGGGCGCGCAGCGAAAGTCGCAAGACGACGCGTCAGCGTCGACGGAAGACTTCCGTCGCGACTTCCGCTACCCGCAGTCGTTATTGACGCGGTGGATCGCCGGATCCGGGTATTGACCCGGCAGATCGTCGGAATACCAGGTTTCGAGCACGCGATGCCAATCTGCGCGACGGCGCACCTGTGTGAATGCAGTACGCAACTCGGGAAACTGCGGGTGGAGCGCGGCGTACTTGATGCCGAATTTCCGCATCAGCGGTCCACAACGGGCGTCGCCATAGGTTTCTTCGGAAAGTCGGTAATGTTCCGTCAGCACCGCCCGCTGCTCATGGAGTCGCGGCGGGGGTGGCAGCGGTTGGCCGGCGGCCAGCGCCAGGGCCTGCTTAAAGATCCACGGATTACCAATCGCGCCGCGTGCTACTGTGACGCCGTTGATCCCGGTGCTGCGGATCATGCGCAGGCAATCCTCGGCCGAAAACAGGTCGCCACTTCCCAGGATAACGCGGTCTCCCGCGTGGTGTTTGACCTCCGCGAGGAACTCCCACCGGCTGGGACCGATATAGCGCTGGGCGACCGTGCGACCGTGGACGGTGACGGCGGCGACACCCGCGGCGAAGGCGGCATCGAGGATAGAGAAGAAGTGGTCGCGGCTTTCGGCCGAGTCATCCAGTCCGCGACGCATCTTCACGGTGACGGGTATGTGGGCGGGGACCACTTCCCGAGTCCGGCGGACGATCTCGATAGCGACCTGTGGCTGGCCGAGATGGAATCCGCCGCGGCACCGGCCAAGCACTTTGCGCACGGGACATCCAAAATTGATGTCGATGACGTCGAATCCCGCCTCGACCAGCCGCCGCGCGCCAGCGGCAAACTGTTCGGGTTCAGCGCCCATCAGCTGTCCCCCCACGGGATGCTCTTCATCGGCCAGGTGCAGGAAATGGCGATTCCTCGCGCGGTTGTTCAAGGCGACCAGAAACTGGTCAAGCATCACCTCGCACAGCGAATACGAAGCTCCGTGTCGGCGGGCAATGCGCCGCATGGGCGAATCGCTGTAGCCGGACAGGGCCGCCTGGACGAACGGGGAACCGATGAACACGTTGCCGATTCGCAGCCCTTCCGGACGCGGATGCCCGTTCGACTCATCGGGGTGGATCGGCAGCGTAGTGAGCATGCTGGACATGCTCGAATTATGCCGGTCGACCCCGGTATCAACAATGCCGCGTGGGTCGCCACATCGCGGCGTATTTCGTGTCCGCGGCTTGACTTTGCGCCACGCGGCGAAGAAGTTTGGGGCAGCGTCATCCGCGGGCACAGGCGGCGAAGGGAAGCCTTCCGGCCGCCCACGGTCACCGTGCCTCGCACGACGGCACACTCCCCTTGAAGGCAGGATATCCGCAGTGAAGGTCTCGCTACTCCGCTCGTTAGTGCTGCTCGGCTTGCTGTGCGCCGGCTCCGCCGTCCTGGTCGCGCCGGCGCACGCCCAGGACGAAGAGGAAGAACCGTTTCAGTCCGGCCTGATCGCGGACTATACGGATGCCACGGGACGATCGGCACAGCGCATCGATCGCGAGGTGCGGTTTGTCTGGTCGCGGCACGCGCCCGACGAGCGGCTGGCTGCGGGGAAGTTCCGGGTCCGGTGGCGCGGGCTCCTCATGTCGCAAGCGGATGGCACTTATCAGCTGCACGTCCATGCTGCGGGAAAGGTGCGCGTGCAGCTGCGCGGCGAAACGGTGCTTAGCGGCGAACGGGTGCAACCGGGCTGGCTGTCGAGCAAACCGCTCGATCTGTCGTTCGACTATCATCCGCTGGAGATCGAGTTTGAAAGCCCGTCCGGCTCACCCCGCCTGGGACTGTACTGGTCTGGACCGCAGTTCCAGCTGGAACCGGTCAGCAGCCGGCAACTGTTTCACGACCGAACGGCGTCGATTCCGGACGACTTCTCACGAGGCGCCCGGCTCGTCGCGGCGCTGCGCTGTGCCGCTTGCCATGACGTAGGGGGAGGCGGGCAGGCCGACGCCGCTCCGGCGCTCGATCACCTGGCCGGTAACCTGCACGATGCCTGGCTGCGAGACTATCTGGCCGAGCGGCCGGCACCGGCCCATCGCGGTCCGTCCGAAACCGCCACAACTGAGCTGTCCCGCCGCATGCCGTACTGGCAGCTGAAGAAACCGGAGATCGAGGCGATTACCGCGTATCTGTTCGCGAAGTCACTTCCAACGGTCTCGCTGGCCGCACGAGCGCCGAAGGATATGGGACCGGCGCGGCCGAAATCCAAGGCCAATCGCAAAAAGAAATCTGACGAATCGACCGATCCGCCCCAGACTCCCCGCGAAGCCGGTCGCGAACTCGTGCATACGGTGGGTTGCCTGGCGTGTCATCGAATTGACGGAATTGGCTCGCGCGGTTTGTACGATGGCGGCGATCTGAGCGAGATTGCGCGGAAACGGCCGCGCGATTTCTTTGTGCGTTGGCTCGCGGCGCCCGCATCCATGAACGCTCAGCACCGCATGCCATTGTTCGAGCTGAACGAAGACGAGCAGCGACAGATCGGGGCGTATCTGGCGGAACTCGGCACGCCGCCCGCCAATGCTCGTGGCGGCGCGACGACTCCCGCGGAACTCATCCAGGATGGCGAGCGGCTGTTTGCCGCTCAGCGGTGCGGGGCCTGCCATGTGGGACCATCCGCGGGGGCGGTCGCCGGGACACCATCCGAAGCGCCGGCGCGAACGCGGCTTTCTGCGGAATCGAATTGGACGCGATCGTGTGCTGGCGACGCCCCGTCGGCACTTCCCGGGCAACCATCGTACCGACTCGGCGACGCCGACCAACAGGCGATCCAGGGCTATGTGTCCGGGGTCCATCCGGCCAGTGCGCCGCAGGTCGATCTGACGACCACGCTGGAGCGGCGGAATTGTCTGGCATGTCATGCGCGGGAAGGCCGGCCTGGTCTCGCCGCCCAGCTGGGTAAGCTGGCGGAGCGCGACGCCGCACTGGCGCCTCGGATTCCCTACCTGACGCCACCGTCCCTCGACAGCATCGGCGACAAGCTGCACGACGGTGCTTTGCGGGACTCGATTCGCCGTCAAGGGCCTGTCCATCGGCCCTACCTGGCCGTACGCATGCCTCGATTCCAGCTCACAGACGAAGAATTGGAGTCACTGGTCGAGGCCTTGGTGACGGCCGATCGTATACCGGATGGCATTGCGCGCGACATGGGTGCCGCGATGGCCGTAACGGCGACTCGGCCGGCAGCGAAGACGTCATTACGCACCGAATCGCCCCTCCTGCTGGAGGCCGTAGGGAGCCGCTTAGTGACCCAGGATGGCTTTGGCTGCACCAGCTGTCACGCTGTGGGGAGTGTCCAGCCCGCTCAGGCACCTTTGAATGCCCGCGG
>JBFWYF010000495.1:0-5928 GCA_050186685.1 Pirellulaceae bacterium | reverse complement strand
CTTCGCCAACTACCGCATCCGCATCCTGTTCCACTGCGGCAAACTCGACATGAACCCCCTAAAAGCGGCCCACTAAATTCCGAGAAGAACCCCATTTTGGTAGTTTAGGAAATTTCCAGTCCGGACAGGGTTGGCTCGTTGTTCTGGAGAAAAGTCAGGCGGCGTCCTGCAACAAGCCATCGACGAATTGTTTTCCTTGAAGAAGTAGCGTGAGTTGTTGGTGTCCGTTGAGCTTCCGCCCATGCTTTTCGGCGGACTGCCCCAGCTTGAACATCATGGCCAAGCTGGCGGAACGAGACCCGCTTCCTTTCGTCTTTCGATGACGGTGGCGATCTCGTTCGTCCTTGTAGCCGTTTCGTGCCACAAGCCGATGGCCTCGTTCATCCCGTCGATCCGCGCAGGAACCGTCGCATGAAACGCCCCGCGACATCACCCCTCTCCGCGGCTCTGCGCCTCTGCGTGACACATCCTCCCGCAGGATGCGAACGATACAGCTTTGCAACCCTGCGCGACGGCTGGTTCGCCCGCGGCTGGGTCCCTCCCGGGTCGTTTGTGTAGTAGCCGGCTACCGTCTCACCGGCGTGAGTGGTCCGATGTATCGTCTGGCGACAACCAGATGATCCCACCAGACCTGGCTTGTGCCGGTTTCAGGACGGGACATGTAGCGGTAGAGCCAGATGGCGTTGATATTAAGTGCCGGGGTATTCCGCCACGCAAAGCCGGAAAACGGTCGCCCGCCCTCGATCGGAACGCCGCGTAAGCTCTGATAATCCCACTCCACTCCCTCATCGCGCTGGTAGGGACGAAACTTGTCGAACGTCCACGTACCGACGGACGGAAATCCTTGGCCCAAGTAGCTGGTAACTCGGCCGTCGCTCGTCCGGCTGAGTTTCCCGTCCAGCCAATAGGCCTGCTCGCCATTGCGCTGGCCGACGTCATTCATCTTGGCCATGACTTCCAGGCAGATCCATTTCTCTTTTTCCACCACGCGCCGCGGCATGCCTGACTCGAAAGAATTCCCCCAGGTCTGCCCCCGTGGTGGACTCCCTCCCATCTCCTGCCAGTAACTGTAGAAGTTCCAGCTGTCGAAGTTAGCGGGTTCAACTTGCGTGGACCAACGCGAGTCTCCTTGCGGCCGCTCGCCAGCTCCGCCCTGGGCCCAGGGAGTCGGAGGATTAAAGCCCACCAGACCGCTGCCGTAGTGATGAATCGGCGCGTGCCCGGCGTTGAACTTCATGTAGAAACGGAAGTAGACCTGATCGTAGCCGTATCCGCCCGACCCGTTCGTCAGGCGACGGTACAGGTTTCCGCCGTCCCGATACCCCGCCGTGCCACCCGCAACGCGGGTCAATAGGAGCGATTCTTTGCCACCGCTGCCGGCAACAACGTCATCCGACTTGGACATGATCTCTTTGCCGGCCGCCGATTCCCAGTGGCTGCAGATTTCGTCGACCGAACCTTCAAACGTTTCGACCCAGATCACATCCGGATCGCTCTCGATGCCCACATCCCCCGGATACTTTGCCGCAATGCCGGTATGTCCCTCGGGAATCTCGGGCATCGTTACCGGCGGAACGGCAATGCTGGATGCTTGTTGTATCGCTGGCTGAGCCAGCGCGGTCCGGGTCGTCACGGAGAGCATCGCGACGGCTGACACCCATATCGCAATCCCGTGCGGAATAGACATGCTTCGCTCCTCTTGTTCCGCTGCCGAATAGGGCGGGGGCGAGTAGCCCGATTCAGTGCGACGAACGGCTTTCACGACCCGTCATCGTACCGCACGCACCAAGCCGACCCAATCCTCATCGGCGGGAGCGGGGCAAGGTGAGAGTAGGAGTCGACTGTCTCGGCCGGTGTGGCACTGGCTCCGCCAGTGTCGTCAGTTAGGACTGGCTGGCCCGGAGGGAAGCACTGGCCGAGCCGGCCGAGCCAGTGCCACACCCGCCGTCCCGTTCGATTCTTCGTGCTCTTCATGTCCTTCGTGGTAATTCACCCCAGCGCCTTCTCGTGTTGCAGGTTCTACGCTGCTCCATGCCTCGCAGACGCTGCCGGCCACACCTCATCACGGGGAATCACAATCTGGCACCGCCGCTTACCGCCTGCTAAAACAACGCTTGTTACCCCCAGGACGCGGGCGGTCCCAGACGGATCTGGCCATGTGCCTTTTGCCCAGCAGGTCCGTATGTCTTCCGAATCGGCCACTTCGACTACTACCCAGGTACTCGATGTCCATCAGCTCCGCCGTCTTTGGAAGCCCCACAAACAACGCCTGCTCGATGCCCAACCTGGGCATCCAGCTCACGTCCGCTTCCATCGAGCGTGCAGTTGGCTGCAATCCGTGGAAAAGATGGTCGACGACGTCAATTACGACCACGCCCTCATTTCGCAGTGGATTGCCTTCAATGCGCTGTACGGCCAGTGGGACGCCCGTGCCCATGAGCCCGTCGCGGACCGCGAATGCTGGCGGGTGTTCGTGGATCGCATCGTCGATCTGGATAAAGAGCAAATAGTCGTGGCAATGCTCCGGACCAACCGGGGGCTGGTCCTGTCGCTGCTAGACGACGAGTACCTGAGTGGGTACTTCTGGAAAGACCCCTGCAAGGAGCAAGCGGGTCGGGCCAGAAAGACCAAGTTCAAAGGGCAGAGCTGGTTTGTGGAAGGCAGTTGGAAACTGATGTTAGAGCAGCTGCTGGAGCGGGTATATCTGATGCGGTGCCAATTGGTTCATGGGGCCGCCACGCACGGCAGCCAGCTCAATCGCCGGTCGCTGAAACACTGTTCGGTGATGATGGGGCATCTGCTCCCAGCCATGTTGCAGGTTTGGATCTCGCACGGGGCCGACGAGGACTGGGGAGTGATGTGCTACCCGCCGATTACCGCGAGGCCAGGGAAGCCGAAGTAAATTGGAGATCTGCCATCGGTGCCTTGTGAAAGGACCTCCGAGATCGCCACCCAACAGCGGAGGTATTGGCGGCTGAACTTCGGCTGGCCACGGACGAACGACTCTGTCGAAGGCGTCACCACCGGGGTTGGCGGGCGTCGTGAGCGGAGGGGAAAGCAAATATGTCGCGAATCGTCATGATCCGCTTCGCTGGTGAGCCCGGGCGTAGGTATTTCTTTCTCAAGCTTGGACCGTTTGGTGTGGAAAACCCTCCGGAACGGAAGTATCAGGGCGGCGAGGAGGCCACGGTGACGATAGTGACGACACCGGGTTGTCCTGGGCACTCCGACATTACCTTCGAGGACGGCACTTTCGCCTTGGAGGTCCCCGACGAGTTTTTCCAAGTTGTATGCTCAACGGACCGTACCTGCGGATAATAGCGGGAGTTGATGCTGGGAACTCGTCATCACACCTGGGAACCTTTCCAGGAAAGCCGATGCCATGAACACGACCATCACCCTTGAGATCTTCTCCGACTACGCCTGTCGGCAAGTCGCAAGACATGCTGGTGATGGCGCACCCGATGGATGCCGGAATGGCGAAATCGATCTATCCGCACCTCGCTGAGTTTCAGCGAGTCAGTGCTCAATTCGATCCAGACGCCCGATTTCGTAACAACTGGGTCTCGCGCTTGCTGTTTGCCGATCAGCCCCAGGAAGACGAAAAATGATGCTGCCATCGGCAACATTCGTCTTGGCCACCTTCAAGCAATAGCGGAGATTGCCCGCATGCTTTCTCCCTTGATCGACCGGTGTGGCACTGGCTCCGCCAGTGTGCTCCTCCGGGACAACCTCTCCCAGCTACGAACACTGGCGGAGCCAGTGCCACAGTGCCACACCCGTCGCTCAAGCCGTCGAAAATCAAAAATGCCGGACGCGATTGGGCCGAGCCAGTGCCACACCCGGGCGATTCAAGACGGCGTTCCTGTCGTGGAAAAAGGTGCCAACCTATGTCCTCCGAGCAACACATTGTGCGGAACTTTGGGCGCAACGTCAGCTTTCGCCCCAAGACGATTCATCAACCAAAGTCCGAAGAGGAGATACTGCGGATTCTCGCCGACCACCGCGGTTCACGAATTCGAGTCATCGGCAGACTGCACTCCTACAGCGAAGCCCCATGTTGCGAGGACGTCTTACTCGACCTTCGGTATCTGAATACGGTGCACACGGAGCAACGTGACAATCGTGTTTGGGCCACGATTGGTGCAGGTTGCCAAGTGAAACGTGTATTGGCTGAGTTGGAACGGCAGGCCGGAGTCACATTACCCGCAGTCGGTCTGATCACTGAGCAAGCGATTGCGGGAGCGATCTCAACGGGGACCCACGGATCTGGCAATCACAGTCTGTCGCACCATGTTGCCGAGGTTCGGGTCGCCACATACGATGCTGCAACCGGGAAGCCCGTCATTCGCACGATCGATGGTGGCCCTGAACTGCAGGCCGCGCGATGTTCGCTGGGATGTTTGGGAGTCATCGTTTCCGTGGGCTTATGGGTTCGTCCGCAATATTGCGTAGAAGAGCATTTTCGACGGTACGAGACCCTCAAGGAAGTCATCGCTGCCGAGGACGAATTTCCGCTTCAACAGTTTTTCCTGATCCCGTGGCGATGGGATTACTGGGGGCAACATCGACGCGAAGTGTCGGCTCCGGTAAACTGGCGAACAGCAATCTATCAAGCGTATTTCTTCGCAGTAATGGAGGTCGGACTGCATCTGGCGGTCCTTTTTCTCTCGAAGCTGTGCCAGTTCCGTTGGGCAATACACGTCTTCTATCGTTGCTTATTGCCGTTGACCGTCATTCGCCATTGGAAGATTGTCGGCAAGTCGCAAGACATGCTGGTGATGGAGCACGAATTGTTTCGTCACGTTGAAATCGAGGTGTTCGTCAAACGCTCGCGACTGGACGACTCGATCAGGTTCGTGAGGGAACTCGTGAGCTACTTCGACGGTGACAGCAAGGCGCTGTCGTCGGTCACGGTCGCCGGGTTGGAACAACTCGGACTACTCAATCCGACGGACGTCGCAACCTACACGCACTGTTACCCGATCTGCGTCCGGCGCATTTTTCCGGATGACACGCTGATTTCGATGGCGAGTAGTGACGACGAGGACAGCTACTCGATCAGCTTCAATTGCTATGCTCGACCCTCTGAACTACGGGGCTTCAATCGATTTTGCGAGGTCCTCGCCCGCACAATGGCCAGTTTGTTTGAGGCGCGGCCGCATTGGGGGAAAATTTGTCCGATGGATGCCGGAATGGCGAAGTCGATCTATCCGCACCTCGCTGAGTTTCAGCGAGTCAGTGCTCAATTCGATCCAGACGCCCGATTTCGTAACAACTGGGTCTCGCGCTTGCTGTTTGCCGATCAGACCCACGAAGACGAAATATGATGCTGCCATCGACAACATTCGTCTTGGCCACCTTCAAGCAATAGCGGAGATTGCCCGCATGCTTTCTCCCTTGATCGACCGGTGTGGCACTGGCTCCGCCAGTGTGTTCAGCTTGGTGTGGTTGGCCCGGTGCGAGGGAAGCACTGGCTCCGCCAGTGTGCTCCTCCGGGACAACCTCTCCCAGCTACGAACACTGGCGGAGCCAGTGCCACACCCGTCGCTCAAGCCGTCGAAGATCAAAAATGCCGGACGCGATTGGGCCGAGCCAGTGCCACACCCGGGCGATTCAAGACGGCGTTCCTGTCGCGGAAAAAGGTGCCAACCGATGTCCTCCGAGCAACACATTGTGCGGAACTTTGGGCGCAACGTCAGCTTTCGCCCTATGCCAGTTCCGTTGGGCAGAGTTTGCGCTTGTCCGGCGACTCTTTCGCGAACAAATAAAGATGATCGGTTGGCGTCGTGTGACCACTGGCCATCATGCCCATCGGATTGATGCGATTGATGTCATCGACTCGCAACGGAAACGTGGCCAGCTTCACAGGTCCCTTGCCTTCCGCCAGACCGCGACTCCATTGCTGATTGAGTTGCTAGATCGGAA
>JBFWYF010000494.1:0-5939 GCA_050186685.1 Pirellulaceae bacterium | reverse complement strand
ATCCTGCGCGCCGAGGCGGAATACCGTGCGGCCGGCGCTTCGCGGCAGGGGCTGTTCATTTACCAGTTTGAGTGCCTATGTCGAAACCGGCTGCGCTATGATCAAGGGCTGACAGCGCTGGCGAACGACTACTGGTACGACTCCGAATGGCGCGACTGGATCCTTGTCGTCCGTCGCCAGATCGGGATCGTGGACTTTGCCGATCTGGTCTACGTCCGCAGTCAGTATTATCAATCGCGTCGCGCATTGCAGGCAGGCGCGCCGCTGGAGCCCGAAAAGCCTGTATTGTTCGGCGAGAAGGAAGGAAAGATCGCCTGGGCCAACCGCGACAAAGATCCGCTGTTCTTATTTGCCGCCCTGCAGCGGCACCTGAATTATCCCGCCGTACCCCGTCCCAAACCCGTCGACACGACACCGCAGCTCATCCCCCAGCTTATGCGCCGCATCGAGCGCTTCGAATACCGGTTGAAGCTGTTGGAGGAAGAAGAGAAGCAAGGCGCGATCGACATCACCAAGTTCTACGGCGGCCCTAAGTCCTGAGCAATCCGCTTCTTCAGCGAGTCCACTCCAGAACTTGCTGCTGCGCTCGTTGCGGCGGTTGCGGGCGCGTCACGATCTGCGCTACCGGCGCAGGGCTCTGACCGCGTGCGAGCGCCTGTCCGACCGCATCATGCAGCGAATGGGATGGTGGCGGAACTGCCGTCACGCGTCCCGGAGGAGTGGCGACCTGCTGGTCCCGTACGCGTGCATACCAGCCAGTGCCGCTGGTCGAAGCGCCGCTCACGGCAGCGCGCGGTGCCGGGGCCGCTGGCGTGACAGCGGCATTGTAGGCCGCCGGCTCAAGATCCGACGGTAGAGCTTCCGCCGGCTCGGGCTGGTATGGTGCCCGCGTTGGCAGCGAGGCGAATTGGGCCGCCGGTGCCTCTTGCTGCGACGCCAGGAGTGTCTCGGGGGCGGCCGGCATCGGCGGGCAGCCACGGCGCACCCAGTCGAGCCAACTGAGCTGCAACTCCGAGAGGCTCTGGAACGCGTAATGCGTCTGGGTGGCCTTGGTCCAGTTGTTCCAGCGCATGCCATCACCGACGTAGGCCACGAACTTGCGTTTTCCACCCTGAGCGATCAGATAGCGGGCCAGCGAATACCCCTGGGCATACAGCGGCAGCACGTCCGGCGGATACTCCGTCATCGCGAACATTTGATTAAACGCGATGCCGCGGTGCGTCGTCAGGAACTCATACAGCATATGGTGCTGCTTCTGTCGTTCACTTTCATGTTCGACGGTCGTGCAGGCCCCTTCGTCGGCCCAGCGCGGCAAAGGACGGCCAAAGTATGTCGCGAAGACGGTGTGCGTGACCTCGTGCGGGAGAACACTGTCGAGGATACGCTCGGCCGAGCCTTGAATCGACATCGTCCAATCGATCGGCTGACCGCCATGAAACGCGAAGCTCGTGGCTCCCCCCGCGCCCTTTTCGGGCCCGACATCGACACGGATCGGGCACGGCTGTTGCCACGGCGGCAACTCCCGCCCCAGCCACTCGACGGCCAGATCCCGCCGATAGTTCTCGGCAGCCAGAGCCACTTGCTGAGCGAAGGGGTGCGTGGGAGCCATGACGATGAAATTCTGAGTCCGATAACTGGCACCCAGCGACGAGACGGCGGCCGCGCAGAAGACGGCACAAATGAAACGAGCTTCCATGCTCTGGGCCACTCCTTTGACCGGATGGTAAGGTCGCGTCCCGCGACCCGTTCATGCCACGGTGCGTGAATTTAGCAATAACCGGGCCATGGGAACCGTCTGGCAAGCCACTTCGTCGTAACCCCTGACGGCCCAATCCCGGCCAATCCGTCGCCAAGCTCCGAGCGGGAGAAACGCAGCCTGGCGGCGACATCCGTTTTGTAACTTTTTCAAAGCCTACCCGACCCCGGAGATTCGACCTAGGCCAATTTCAGGGCGGCGAGCGCATATCGGGGGGGAAGGTTTCCCGCCGAGGCCGCAGTGGGCGCGGAGAAATCCCTGCGGCGCTAACCTCGCTGCGAACCCCGCGAACTCTGCGGGGAACTTCGCATGCCATCTGAGAACTGCTTGGCTCGGGTGGCCGCTTGCGCCAACATGCGGTGGGCTTGATCCGCATGGAGCTGCTCGATCATCTGCCCGTCCACGCGGGTGACCCCCTGCCCGGCCGCTTTCGCTGCGGCAAAGGCGGTCACGATCCGCTGGGCTCGTTCCACGTCCGCCGGTGTGGGACAGAACACTCGATGGCAGATGTCGATCTGGTCCGGATGGATCAGCGTCTTGCCGTCGCAGCCGAACGCCCGAGCCTGTCGGCACTCCTCTTCGAAACCTCCTTGATCCGACAGGTTGGTGTAGACTCCGTCGAAGATCAGTTTGTCGGCGCAGCGCGCCGCCAGCACGGCCGCCGCGAGGGCGTAGAGCAGCGGCGCGCGCCCGGGGACCGCTTCCACACGCAGTTCGCTGGCCAGATCGTTGAAACCCAACACCAGCCCTTCGAGAGCCGTCGTCGCGGAGGCAATCGCGCTCGCATGCAGGATGGCGGTGGGCGTTTCGAGCATCACCCAGAGGCGTCGGTGAGGCGCCATCCCGGCCTGAACCAGCCGCTCGGTCACCGCCACCACATCGTCCGCCCTGCGCACCTTTGGGATCAGCACCTTGGCGTGGGGAACCGCCGCGACCGCCGCGATGTCGTCGTGGTGCCAAGGGGTTCCGTCGGCATTGATTCGAATCACGACCTCACGGCCCTGCATCCCGGTAACAGCGGCACACGCGCGCTCGCGGGCTTCCGACTTGGCCGCGGGTGCGACCGCATCTTCCAGATCGAGGATCAGCACATCGGCCGGCAGACGGGCAGCCTTCTCGACGGCACGCGCATGAGACGCCGGCACGTACAAAACCGAATGCCGGGGTCGGAAATAGTCCATGAGGCAGGCCCTCCGTGGGTGAGATGCCCCGTTCGATCAACGGGCGGCCGTGCTCCACCCATCGAAGCACGACAACCCGATGGCGGCCGGCGTCCAACGCGTTACCAGATGCCGGTGGTCAGATACTCGTGGATGGAGCGAGCCGCCGTGCGTCCGGCGCCCATCGCCAGGATAACCGTCGCAGCGCCGCTGACAATATCGCCGCCCGCAAACACTCCCCGCTTGGAGGTTTTTAACGACTGGTCATCCGCCAGGATGTAACCCCATTTGTTCGTCCGGAGATCGGGGGTTGTGCTTTGAACGAGCGGATTGGCACCCGTCCCCACGGCGATAATGGCGACGTCGAGCGGCATCAGAAACTCCGAACCAGCGATCGGGTCGGAGCGCCGCCGTCCCGATGCATCCGGCTCGCCCAGCTGCATATGCGTCAGCCGCACGCCGGTCAGGTACCCGCGCTCGTCACCCAGGAACTCGACCGGGTTATGGAGCATCAGGAACTCGACGCCTTCGGCCTTGGCGTGATGCACTTCCTCGCGCCGCGCGGGCATTTCCTCCTCGCTACGACGATAGACGATGCACGCTCGGCGGGCTCCCAGCCGCAAGGCCGATCGCACTGCATCCATGGCGGTATTGCCGCCGCCCACGACAATGACGTTGCGTCCCCGGCAATCATAAATGGGCTCGTCGTAGTGTTCCGCATCATACGCTTTCATGAGATTGACCCGCGTCAAGAACTCATTCGCGGAATAGACGCCTCCCAGGTGCTCGCCGGGGATGTTCAGGAACTTGGGCAAGCCGGCGCCCGTCGCGACGAACACGGCATCGAACGACTCTTCGTTGAATAGTTCGTCGATGGTCACGGTCTTGCCGATCACTACGTTGGTCTGGAAGTCGATCCCCAGGGCTCGCATGTTGTCGACTTCCTGTCGCACGATGTCTTTGGGCAGCCGGAACTCCGGGATGCCGTAGACGAGCACACCACCAATTTCGTGCAGCGCTTCGAAGACCGTCACCTGGTGCCCTTTCAAGGTGAGGTCGCCCGCGCAACTCAACCCGGCCGGTCCGCTGCCGACGATGGCGACCTTCTTTCCCGTAGCCGGCGCGCGCGCCGGCAGCCCCACCTCGCCGGTGCGCCGTTCATAGTCCGCCACGAATCGTTCGAGGTTGCCGATGGCGAGCGGGCTGAAGCGTTTACCCAGCACGCACGCGCCCTCACACTGATTCTCCTGCGGGCACACGCGGCCGGTGACGGCCGGCATGACGTTATCCTCGCGGATCTTGGCCGCTGCCTGGCGGTATTCGCCGCGCAACACCAGTTCCACGAAATCCCGAATCTTCACTCCGACGGGACAACCGTCCACACATTTCGGGTCGGCACAGGTGAGACAGCGCTGAGCTTCCTTCTCGGCAATACAGGATTCCAGCCCCAGGTTGACTTCGACAAAGTTGTGCGCGCGTTCTTCGGCCGGCTGCTCGGGCATCGGCTGTCGGGCGATACGAACTCGCTCTTTGGGCGGTAAGGGGTCGACCATGGCGTGACTTTCCTCAGGGGTCTCAGGATATACGGGGCGCACGAGGGTCGGCAGAAGCAACCGGCTCAGGAAATGGCCGAATTCCGAGGCCCTACCTCGGGATGAGCGTGCTGCAGACGGCAATGATGTACTTCCGCCAGGTCCGTCGACGGCTGCCGCTGAAATCGCTCGAGAGCCGCCTTTTCCTGCGGTTGATAAAGCCGGTTCCGCTGCGTCAAGATGTCGAAATCCACCTGATGAGCATCGAACTCGGGCCCATCCACGCAGGCGAAACGACTGACCCCGCCCACGGAAACACGGCAACCACCACACATACCGGTCCCGTCCACCATGATCGGATTCAGGCTGACGATCGTCTTGATCCCCGACGCCCGCGTGACCGCGGCGACACTTTTCATCATCGGAATGGGACCAATCGCCAGCACACGGTCAATGGCCTCCCCTTGTTCGATCAACTGCTGCAGCTTCTGCGTCACAAAGCCTCGTTCGCCATAACTGCCGTCGTCCGTCATCACGTGCAGTTCATCAACGGCGGCACGCATCTCCTCTTCCAGGATCACGAGCCCGCGCGAACGGGCACCGATAATGCCAATCACCCGGTTACCTGTCCGCCGCATCGCGACCGCCGTCGGATAGGCAATGGCCGTGCCGAGCCCACCCCCGATGACAACGACCGTCCCGAACTTTTCCACCTCCGACGGTTGACCCAAAGGTCCCACCACATCGAGGATCGCATCACCGACCTCCAACCGATTCAGCAGCTGCGTCGTCTTACCGACCCCCTGCACGACAATCACGATCGTGCCTTGGTCCGGATCCGAATCCGCGATCGTGAGCGGAATGCGCTCGCCGTGCTCGTGGATCCGCAGAATAACAAACTGCCCCGCCAATCGCTTGCGAGCAATTCGCGGGGCTGCAATACGGAACCATTTGACGTCGGGAGCAAGCTGACGCGTCTCTACGATGGGAAACATCCGTCTCTAGCCCACCTTTTCGTGGATCTCCGGGTGATACTTAAACGAAATCTTGACCTTGGCCCGATACGAAACCACCTTGCCGTCGGCAATCTGCATGTCCAGCTGAGTCACCTCGCCGATCCGCAAGTCCTTGAGGTGCTTCGCGGCATTTTCCACGACGCTTGCCGCAGCTTTCTCCCATGATTCCGTGCTGGTCCCCACCACCTCAATCACTTTGTACATGTGCCCGTCCATGTTCGTTCTCCCTTCAGGCAAAGGATCGCCCTGAAAAGGATCGCCCTGCATTGGATCACCGCTCCGGCGACATCGACCTCAGCGGGCATTCGACGAATTCCGGACGGTAATCTGATCCACAACGCGTCGGATTCCCGCCAAATTCTTCAATGAAGCCAACGCAATCTGTTTTAAATAGAAACTCCCCACCTGCCCCCGCACCGGTAAATCCGCATCGGCCATCAGGCATACCAATTCGCGGATGCCTGGATAGGGGCTC
>JBFWYF010000493.1:0-5946 GCA_050186685.1 Pirellulaceae bacterium | reverse complement strand
TCCATCTCGGGCGACGGCCAGCCAAAGCCTCCCAAGTACGGCAGCCCCGGCCTATGTTCCACGTCCCGGTCGATGAAGTAGTTCGTGCCGCCATCGAACGCCGTCAGATAGAAATGATTGGTTTGCGGGCTGTAGGTGGGCGACCACCAGTTGGCCGCGCCGCTTACGTCAGGGCAGACATAATTCCCCTCGACCGTGGGCAACTTACCTGGCACTCGCACCGGGCGACCGGTGGCGTCAATCTCTTTGGCCCAGGTCTGCCGTGCAAACGCCGTGGCATGCAGGAACTGGCCTGTCCGCCGATCGAGCACGTAGTAGAAGGCGTTGCGATTGCCAAACAGCATGAGCTTGCGCGGGCTGCCTCGGTAGGGCAAATCGACGAGCACCGGGATCTGGCAGGCGTCCCAATCGTGTACGTCGTGAGGTGTAAACTGAAAGTGCCACTTGATTTTTCCGTTGTCCGGGTCGAGCGCCAAGACGCAGTCGGAATACAAGTTGTCGCCCTCACGCACTTCGCCGTTCCAATCCGGCCCCGGGTTGCCCACGCCCCAGTAAAGTAGATTCAGTGCGGGATCAAAGGATCCGGTCATCCACGTCGGCGACCCGCCACGCCGCCACGAGTCGCCCGCCCAGGTATCGTTTCCCTTTTCGCCGGGCGCTGGGATGGTGTGAGTGCGCCAGCGCCGCTCGCCGGTTCTGGCGTCATAGGCATCGATAAATCCGCGAATCCCGAATTCACCTCCCGCGATGCCCGTAATCACCATATCCTTCACTACCAACGGGGCGCCCGTGATACTGTGCCCCGTGTGATGTTCAATGACCTGTTCTTTCCAGACGACGTTGCCACTGCGGGCATCGAGCGCTACCAGCTGAGCGTCGAGCGTACCCAGGTACAGGGTTTCGCCCAAGATCGCGACCCCGCGGTTAATCTTGCCACAACAAATCGCCAACTTGTCCGGCAGGGGATGATCGTATAACCAATACGGGAGCCCGGTCTTGGCATCCAGAGCGCACACTTTGCTTTCTGGCAGCGTTACGATCATCAGTCCATCCACCACGAGCGGCGAACACTCAACAAACTCCTGAGTCTTGAACTGCCTGACCCATTTCACTCGGAGCTGGCCGACGTTGCCGGTGTTGATCCGGGACAGCCGGCTAAACCGCTGGCTGTGGTACTGGCCCGAGTAGGTCAACCAGTTTCCTGGCTCGTTGTCCGCGTTGCGAATCTGTTCGTAGGCTACGGCGGGTTTCGGCGACGGCCGATATAGGTGAGTAGGGCCCATGGGCAATTTCGACTGGCCGCTCGGGGGCGGTTCTGCGCCCACGGGCGAAACGAGTGGCAGCATGATCGCCAGGGAAGAACTGACCAATCTAAGGACCGCCCAGGAAATAGCTTCCACTTTCTCCTTTCCGCTCCGCGGGAGAGTGCAGGATGCGGGGACAAGAAAGAGTGCAGTTATTTCCTGAAAGGTCCTAAATGTACTGCTCATGGTTTAGGCGGCTCCGCGACTGAGACGATAAAGGCGTACAAATCACGCAGCGATGTTTCATTCAGTTCCGCTTCCAGGCGAGTCATGAGGGACTGATCCGGCAACGCCAGCTCCTCGATCTCTTGCCGCGGGATGGAACGCAGGTTCTGCTCGGCGTCGATCAACAACAGATAGTAGGAATCCTCGTACAGCCGAATCCCAGTCACGACGCGTCCATCGTCTTGCACGACCACGACGCGCTGGTAACGCCCGTCAACTACTTCATCGGGATGAGTAATCGCACGTTGAAAGAAATTAAACGTGCCTCGCCATTTGCTGAGATCTGGACCTAATCGCCCGCCGCCACCATTCGACCAGTGGCAGTTATCGCAATGGTGCTGCGCGAATAGCTGCCGTCCCCGGTCCTGATTGCCTGTCGGCTGTTCGCGGTCTGGCGAGGACTGTCGCGAGCGCAGGTAGCTGACGATTTGCCAAATAAAGTACTCTTCCTCGATCGGAAGGCCGGGCATGCCGGTGCCCCGGATGCCGTTCTTGATGTTCTGAAAAAGGGCCTCGTCGGTACTGCCATGGCGAAATCTGCCAGTGGTCAAATCGGGCCCCTTGCCACCCTGACCATCCTTTCCGTGACAGCGAACACACACACCATTCACGGTCAGCCGGCCCTGGCGGATGTCCTTGTCGGTTGTGTAGGGATTCTTACGCGTCGCCGGCTCGTCAGATCGTACCCGGGCCATTGGTAGCGTTACGGCCATGACCACCGCATAAGACCAACACAACGCTAGAAGCCGGTATCGCGCGAGCATGAATTTGCCACAACGCCGAGAAAGCAGACGGGTCACAAGTCGCCCTCCGATGTGCGCCATAAACTGGCAGGTTCAGCGTCACGTCGATCGGCCTAGGTCAGCGGACAACCAGGGCCGACGGCGGCCGGCGGGTCGGGGTCTCTTAACTGCCCAACCAGCGCCATCGGCCCAAAACGGACTACCTTGAGGTGGTCTCCCACGACATGGGCCGTGACGCATCCTCTTATTTCCAACCTCGTAACCCAGGGACAAAACCCGCCAAGAGAATTTGGGGGTGGACGCGATTGGCATCTCGCAGGCGGCACCAAGCTGAGCGTGCCGTAAGCCGTCGAGATCGTTCAATTTTGGGAATCGTCCCTCGTGGATACCGCGAAGGAAGCCGGCGAACGCCGCTTATGCGTCGTCATCGCCATCCGCCTGACGATGAGGCGGATTTTTGAGCCGGCGGTTGGCTTCCCGCACCAGCTGGCCGACGTAGCGTTCCCAGATTTTCGGGGCCGCCGAGTCGCTGCCGTCCTTTACACCGTCGAGCCATTCGGTGACCGACGAGCGACTTGAATCAGAGTTCATCGGCAACCGCTCCTCCCGTCTCGTGTGACATCTCGGTAGCGCTACAAACTTTTTTGGCGGTTCACTCCGCCGGATTGCGAGGATTCCATTAGCTGGGAACGACGCATCGAGTTCGAGAGTTTCGTGAAGGGCAAGAAGTACCTGGCAGTCTTCGCCCCGCGCTGATTGCACAACGTCTAAAGCCAATCCGAGAACTAAGCCGTAGGACGGGCGCATTTCCCGTCACGAGGTTTTCGTCCAGGCACCAAGGCCCCGCACTCTTAGTTGGAGACCCGCTCATGTCCCGACTGTTTGCCCCATCCCTGTTCAGCATTACGTTGCTGCTCGTCGGTACCGCACACGCCGAAATGCCGGCTGAAATCCGCAAGCTGTTCGACGAGCACGTCGTCGGCGACTGGACCACCGAGACCTCGTTCGATGGTCAGCGAATCGTGGGCGAAAGCTCAATTTCCTGGAATGCCGGAGGAGCGTCGGTAACGGGCCGCGGAACCGCGACCGACGCGAAAGGGGTGATTCACATCACCGACCTGCTGGGCTGGGACGAGTCGTCCAGCAACCTCATCGCACAGGGCTTTGATTCTCGTGGCAACAGCTGGACGACCCGTTGGAAACAGGCGACGGCCGGGAATACGAAGGAGTGGGTCGGTGTCGGCACCGGCACGTACGACGGACAGAAGTGGGACTCCCCCACCAAGATCCGCTATTACCAGGACGGCCTGCATTACGAAGACACCACCGACGGCAAACCCTTCATCTTTGTCGCCAAGCGTAAGTCCGCGTCGGCCAGCCCCGCCTCTGAACAGCTGAAGTCGCTGGAACCGATGGTCGGCAACTTCCAATTCAAGGGTTCTTGGGAAGACGGAACACCGATGCTCGGCGAGGAATTGTCGCAATGGGTACTCAACAAGAGCTTTGTCCTGGGGCATGGCGGGTTCAAGAACCGGGACGGCAGCCGGCTCGACTACTGCTACCTGCAGGGCTGGAACCCGCAGGCCCGCCAGATCGAGATGTTCATCGTCGACTCGAATGGTTGGTTGGGTCGTCGTGTCGGCACGGTCGACTCCACGACCAAGCGCTACTCCGGCCGCCAGGAAGGCCTGACCACCGACGGTCAATCCTACTCCTTCGACCTCGAAATCCAACTCGGCGTCCAGCAGCTCGAGTGGCGCGGCACCCGGATGAAAGTCGGCCCGGACAGTCTTCCCAACCTTAAGATGACGTTGCAGCGGCAGTGAGGTTGCACTGGCTGCACTACGTTCAGAGTTTTTACGAAGAGCCTCGGCGAGTGGTTGGATGTCGCGCAGTGAGCGACGCCGCGGCCGGGGCTTCGCGGACTCAGCCTCACCCAAAACGACTGGAATGCTATCCAGGCTTTCAAACGGGATGGAAAAGGGGGACGCGACTCTTAAATCCTTAGAAACCCCAGAGTTCTCGTTTGGTGGGATCTAAGAGTTGCGTCCCCTTTTTGGGCCCCCCGGTTCTTGGCCAGACCGATGTCCCCCTCGTCCTTCCAGACCTGCCAGCCGGCCAGGAACAAGTCCTGTTCGGCGTCCTCGACGCGGTGGCTGCTCCATCGCAGCCCTTTCTCCTTCAAAAGTGTCCGCACCAAGGCTTGGGCAAAGGGGTAGAGATCTTCCGGCGAATCGCGTTCTGCCATTCGGCCTCCTTTCGGGCACTGCGGCCCCCTATTTTCCTAATCCACGCGAGAGCGGTAAAAACCGCCAAAGTATCGATTGCTTTTCGGTCCGACATTCAGCCCCTTGCGCCCGGGCAGGTTCCGCTTCCCAAATTGGTGTCGACGTCTGACGGCGATTGCCCACGGCAATCCGCACCTCGCCGATGTTGTTCTCGCCACGAAGACATGCCCAATGATCCAAACTCCGATTGTCCAGGCACGGAGTGACGGCTCGGCAACCGGTTGATACCATGTGACTTACCGACCGCCGTCACCTGTTGGTTCGGTGAAGTGGTCATTTTCGTGGAGGTACTCCATGAAGCTTGCAATCGTTTGTCCTTGCGGTTCCGGACACTTGAACCCATCACTCGGACTCGCATCCGAGCTACAGTCTAGGGGACATGAGGTTTGTCTTGCGGTCTTTCGCGATGGCGAGGCGAAGGCAGTTGCGGCCGGAATTCGACACTGCGTGGTGGCGGAAGACGAATTTCCGCGGGGCCAAGTGCAACTTGAGATCAAGGAGTTGGGGCGGCACACAGGGTTAAAGGCGTTACGGGCCACCGCCGATTTTCTGGGGCGTCAGCATCTTGCCGATATTCGTGACCTGCCTCGCATTTGCGAAGCTGAGAAGTTTACTGGCATGCTCATTGATCAATGCTCGAACGGAGCGGCGACCGTCGCGCAGGCCCTCCGAATTCCCTACGTCACTATTGCAAACGCCCTGTGGTTCACTCGTGACTTGTCAATGCCATCCGGAAGCTCGGACCTCACTCCTGCCCATGGTGTGTTTGGGCGCCTGAAGTGTCGATTCTCACATTTGCCAATGTGGTTAGTGACCAGGTCCATCTTTAAGCCGATTAACCAGAAACGGCGAGCACTGGGACTAGACAATCTGACATATCGAAATTGGGCTGAGTCGGACCTAGCAATTGTATCTCAGCTGCCCAAGGAGCTCGAATTCCCCGAAATGGCCTCGCCGGATCATCTGCATTATACGGGGCCGTTCTTTCGTTCTGAGACACGTGAGGTGGACCTAATCGACTGGGCGCGATTTGAGAATAGGCCACTGATCTACGTGTCAATGGGGACGGCTTTCAATAACATACGTTCTGTCTTTCACGCGATCGCCGCAGCTTGCGTTGGTCTTGATGCGCAGTTGTTGATTGCACTGGGAGACCGGGGCGCGCAAGTCGGCGATGGCTGGCCAGGTACGCCAGTTGTTGTGCCTCACGCTCCACAACTCGAAGTATTGAAAAGAGCCACGCTTGTCGTGACCCATGCCGGCCTTAATACCGTTCTCGAAACCCTGGCCCATGGCGTCCCGATGGTGGCACTTCCGGTCACAGGCGATCAACCTGCCGTGGCTGCCCGTATGGTAGGGCTTGGTGCCGGAGTCGCATTGCCGGTC
>JBFWYF010000492.1:0-5953 GCA_050186685.1 Pirellulaceae bacterium | reverse complement strand
CGAAATCGCCCGCGCTGCGGTTCGGCCCGCTGCAGCCGATCGCGCTCGAGCAACTCCGCAAAAAACGATTGCGTCACATCCTGGGCTTCATCCGTGCGCAGGCCGCGGCGGCGCAGATAGGCGTACAGGGGATACCAGTAGGTCGCGCACAGTTCTCCCAACGCCCGCTGCCCCTCAGGTGACGAACCGTGTCCCGCGGCCGCTACGACCGACCAACGCGTCGTTGCGAACGGCGGGGAAAGGCTGGATGTCATCGGTCACCTGGGGTTTCCCTCGCCCGGGACCCGGCAAGGGCCCCGCCGCGCTCCAACGCGGACGCCAAGGGACGGGCGCGCTGCCGCTCAGGCGTCGTCCAGAATCTCGACTGTCGCGAACTTCTTCCCTTCCAACATTTCGAGACTGGCGCCTCCGCCCGTGCTGACGTGCGTCACCCGGCTGGCCAGCCCCATTTGCTCGATTGCCGCGGCACTATCGCCTCCTCCAATGATACTCACAGCCGAGCTGCTCGCGATCGCTTCGGCCACGGTCTTGGTACCCGCGTCGAACGGAGGCATCTCGAAAACGCCCATCGGGCCGTTCCACACCACCGTCTTGGCGGAACGCACGACCGCAGCGTACTGCTCTGCGGTCTGCGGACCGACGTCTAATCCCTCGTAACCGTCAGGAATCGAGCCAGACGGGACGATTTTCTTCTGGCAATCCGCCCGGAAGCCGTCGCCGCAATGCGAATCGACCGGCAACATCAGCTTGTCGCCCCCCGCCGCCAACAGCTCACGGGCCAAAGGTACTTTGTCTGGCTCGGTCAAGCTCTTGCCCACGGCTCCGCCCTGAGCTAGCGAAAAGGTATAGGCCATCGCGCCTCCAATCAGCACCTTGTCACAGATCTTCAGCAAGTTGCTGATGACTTCGATCTTGTCGGAAACCTTCTTGCCGCCCAGGATCGCCACGAAGGGACGGTCCGGACGCGCGATGACGTCGCTCAGGTACTTGATTTCCTTTTCCACCAGGAAGCCCACGACCCGGGGTTTGCCTGCCATGGCCTGCGGAACGGCGTACATCGACGCATGCTCGCGATGGCAAGTCCCGAACGCGTCATTGCAGTAGATGTCGCCGAACGCCGCCAGCGCCTGACCATACGCCTCGTCCCCCTTCTCCTCCCGCTTGTCAAAGCGGACGTTCTCGAGAACCACGACGCCGCCGGCCACCAGTTGAGCCACCTTGGCCTTGGCATCTGCCCCGATCGTGTCCGTGGCGAACTTCACCGCCCGCCCCAGCAACTGACCCAACCGGTCGGCGGCCGGTCGCAGACTGTATTTGCCATCATCTCCGCCGCCTTTCGGCCGCCCCAGATGACTCATCAGCACCAGCCTGCCCCCTCGGTCCAGTACGGACCGAATGGAGGGTAACGCTTCGCGGATCCGTCGGTCGTCCGTGATCTGCTGGCGATCATCGAGCGGCACATTGAAGTCGACGCGCATCAATACGGCTTTGCCGGCTACATCCACCTGGGCGATTGTCTTCTTGGGCATTGCTCGAACTCCTGTTACCAAGGCATCCATCCCGCCAGCCGTCGCGCTGGGCCGCCGCTTCCCGCGTGGAAGTGGCCGCCGGTCTTTATACCGAGCGCCGCCCCCACCGGCCAAGTGGTCCAGAGAGTGGCCCGCCCAGTGCCGCCCGTCCATTGTGGCTCGCTCGGCCCAAGCGCATTCAGGCTACATCTTCCCCAGGCCGGAACTTGGCGCCGACACCGGCGGAGCCCGGCGGGCCACACTGGGCAGGCCGCGCGGGGCTACGGCAGATACTGCAACGTGTAGTACGCTGCACTGTGCAACAGCGGCTGGCCGGTCCGGGAGCGTACTCCGGGCAAATGCAATTCGTGGACATGCCCCAGCCGCAGCCCGTCGACGTATAACCGCACCGATCGTTCGCTGGCTTCGACGCGCGTGATGACCGGCTGCGTTCGATCGACTTCGGGGCTGCCGTAGCTCGACTGATAGATGTACGTGTAGGTTTCGAGCCGATACGAGCCCGGATCTTCGGCGGTAGCCCGAGCGATTGGCTGCGTGAACGTCAACTCGAATCCGTCGCGCCGGGCGCGCATCTCATGGATCTCAAACGGGACCTGGCCGGTCCAGACGAGCCGTTCCAGGGCGAAGGGCTGCGGGCCTCGCGATCCCCAGCCGCGATTCGTCCCGCCGACCAGCAGCGAGCCGTCCGCAGCTTGTCGCAGCGACAGTGTTCCCGAGCCGAATCCCGCGCGAAAGGGAAAACACGCACCCTGATAATTCCCTCGAATTTTCTCGAGGAACACACGCATCACCGTGCTGTGTGTCTGGTCGCCGACAAACAGCTGATTGGCAAACGGACCGAATCGACCACCGCTCGTATCGCACCACACGCCCGAAGCCGATTGCCCCATCTTCTGGTAAGGAAAATAAACCGCTGGTGGTACCAACTCGGGGATCCGAGCCGCCTCGTCGACCAGTCGTCCGCCGCTGGCCGGCTCGACCGGTCGCGGCCCGATGGCGGAGGTCAGCTCGTACCAGCGGTTGCCGGCCGGGTGGCCCATAAATCCACCTGGGCGCAGCTGTTTTAAACTGCATGTGCCATTCCACGGGCCCTGGTTGTCCGTGTAGAAGGCGTCCCCCTCCGCATTGAAGCCGATGCCGCCCGGCGACCGGAGGCCGCTGCAAGTCGGCATCACTTTTCCATCGGGTGCAATCCGCAGACACCAGCCGCGGTACGGTACGTCGCTGGTGAAGGAGCCGGTCAGGCACAGTACGACCCAGATGTTTCCCGCTGCGTCCGGTGGCGACCCTAATGCGTACTCGTGATAGTCGCCGGAGACGCCCCAGCCGTCACTGACCGTGTCGAAAACATCACCCTGCCCGTCCCCATCCTCGTCGCGTATCCGAGTCAATTCGCCGCGTTGAGTTGCCCATAACGCTCCCTCGCGATACGACAAGCCCAGCACTTCGTGCAAACCGTGTGCGAATCGGCGGAACTGCACGCCGCTCGGCGGATCCTGCAGCGCGCCGTCGACCAGCCAGATGTCGCCGCGACGCGTGGCCACCGCCAAACGACCGTCGGGCAACGTTTCCAAGGCACCCGCCTCGAGCACGATATCGGCGGGGATAGGGATCCGAATCAGCCGATAATAATCTTCCTCCATGGGGGTATCGGCCTGGGCGCCGGGGACCATCGCAAGCAGACACCCTGCCGCCACCAACCTCAGAGCGACGTTCCGCACGGATGAGTTCCTTACCAGGTGAGTGTTGACGAGATTTCGGCCGTCCCAGCCCGCAGGGGAATGACCAGTTCCTCGGTTCCCTCCAGTTTACGGATGCGAGGAGGATGAGTGCCCGTACTCTGCAGCTGCAGATAGGTGTCATGCCCCAGCGCAAATCGGTTCTCGCCGGCCGGTTCAATCCGTTCGGCCACCGCCAGTCGGAAGAATGCGTGGTCGGCAGGCAAATCCTGCATGTGTACGACGCGTTGCAGCCCCGGGACATCCCCGACAAGCGGCGCGAAGTGTTCTTCCACGCGGGCGCCCTGCCAGCGGTACCAGAAGACAGGGCGGCGCCGCGCGTCGAGGCGATAGCCGCCAAACTGCAGACCCGCATCGCGCGCCGCGACCGCGGGCCAGGGCTCGCTGTCACCCGTCAACCGTGCGATGGGTACGCCGCCGGGGAAGTGCAGCACGTGGTCGCCTAGTGGCTTCTGGAAGCCGGGACCGCGCCCCGTCCAGTGCAACGACGCATCCACGAAGGCGCCCTGCCACACCATCGCCAGCCGGCAATGCTCCGCGTCGTAAGCGAGATTCACCTTTTCGGGATAGCCGACGCCGATCGCCCGGCTGCCAGCATCGGCCAGGAAATTGCGGTAGATGATTGGCTCATGCTGGGGAACCAGTTCGATCGGATTGGAGACCAGGCCCAGGGGCATATTGGCTTTGCTGCCGTCGAGCAGAAATGACCAGATGGCATCGATCTGACGCTGCGCATCGCCGTCCAGAATCGAGGGAAAGGGAGACTGACCGCTGGGCCACGCTGCCGGCATGCGCGTTCCCAGCCGGTACTGCTGCGGGTCGAGCAGATACCGATGAAACCAGTCGTGGCGCAGGCGCCGAGTCATCGTCGTCAAGCTGATCGCCTGAATCCCGCTCGAACGAACGTTACCCCACGTATGGCATTTGACGCAGCTGAGCCCCTTCTCGCCGACAAGTTGCCGGCCGACTGACTTCATGCGGCGATCCGCCAGCTCAGCAGGCTGGTCGGATGCTCCTCCGGTCGCGTCGGCCGCAGCCAGCGCCGCGCCGAGGCCCCCGACGTTCGCCGCTCCGAAGCGTGGCATGCGCGTAAACATGTAAGGGCGATCCTTGGCCCCGCGCTGCAACAGCTGGTCGATCCATTCGGTCTGCAGCTTGTCGCCCACACGCGTCAGATGCGGCGGTATCCGCCCTTCGTCGCCCATCTCGGGTTGATTCGATCGAAAAAATGTGTTTCGAGCGGTTTCGACTCCGCCCCAATCGTCGCGGGCATGGCACGCCACACAGTTGAACGTCTGCATCGTGTGCCGAATCTGCTGGTCGGCAGCGATCCCGCGTGCCCCCTTCTTCCAGGCCGCCAGGACCGCGGCCAATTGATCCCGCTGACGCGCGTTCAGTCCAAAGCGCGGGGCCCCTGAGCTCGGTTCCGCCGCCAGGCAACCACCCTGCTCCGCCAAACGAGCCAGCGGCTTGCCGCGCGGCAACTCGGTCGTCGCGGGTGTCGCGTCCGGTACTCCATGACACGATGCACATCCTACGGCGTGGTACAACTCGCGACCATGCCGAACGAGTTCCGGATCGACGCGAAACGCATCGCGGACCGGCACGCTCGTCGCCGCCACCATGGCCAGCTCGAGCGACTGGCGTTTGACACCCGGTCCCTGGAACTCGATCCGCAGTTCCTCCCCGCCCGCCTGCTCAAAATATTCGACTCGCACCGCGTGGCGGCCTGCCGCCAGGTCGCGACGAGCGCTGACTTCCTGCCCGGCATGAACTCCGTCGTTGTCCACCACGAGCTCGCCGTCCAGGTACAGTCGAGAGCCATCGTCCGAATGCAAAAAGAACCGATAAGTCCCTTCGCGTTGGAGCTGCATCTGCCCTTCGAATTGCACGGCAAAATGGTCTTGGGCTGCAATGCGGACGTCGAACCCGCTGGTCCTTCCCACCTCTTTGGGTGCCAGGCGATCGAAGTTCGGCAGCTTTTCCCAGCCCCCCTCGTAGTAGCGGTAGGTCAGGTTCGCGGGGATGTCGAGACGCCGCAGCAGGAAACTGGCGATCTGCCGCGCTTCGTCGCCGGTGAGATTCAAATGCGGCATCCGCCCGCCAGGCCGGACTGCCAGCGGGTCCTCGAGAAACTGGGCCAATCCGGGCAAGGTGTATTTCGCGACGAGATCGGGGAGCGGCACCGAGTTCGCCAGCGGCGGAGTGGACTCCCGCTGAACATCGTGGCAGGCGACGCAACCCACCGCGTGGTACAGCTCCTCGCCCTGCCGCACAGCGGCCGACATCGGCGCCGACTCCGTCAGTTCGCCGAGGGAAGCCAGATAATGCACGAGCGCTTCGACCCGCTCGGGTCGCGTCAGCCGCTCCAGCCCCGGTACTTGGTCGTCCAACGGCAGCCAGGGCATCGTCGTGCCAGGTTTGGCGTGCTGGGGGGCCAACAGCATCGAGCGCACAAAATCCGGTCGAACACGAGCGCCAACCCGGTCGAGCCGTGGTGCCGGCTTGGGGCCGGGCAGCCCGGTGAGCGGCCCGGCCTTATGGCACGACAGGCAATTGAGCTCCGTCAGCAACAACCAACCACCGCCCATCGCGGGCGATTCGACGTCCACCGCATAAAATCGCTCAAAACCCGCGATACGGGGATGCGGATTGGCGCGGCCGCTGATCGCCACGCTGGCACTC
>JBFWYF010000491.1:0-5960 GCA_050186685.1 Pirellulaceae bacterium | reverse complement strand
TTCGGCGAATTCTTCCGCCAGCAAGGCCTGTTCGCCCGGATTGCCGCGCAGATCTGCCAGGTATTCCTGGATCTCCGCCCACGGCCCCGTGTCGGCCCCATCAATCACCGGCGGCGCGGGACGCGTTTCGAATTGGACCTTCTCGATCCATAGTCCCTCGGCGGCCACGCGCTGGGCAGCCGCGCGCAGTTCAGCCGCCCAGCGATCCCGCTGCGTCAACCACGGCGCGTGGCCGCTCGAGAGGCCTTGCAGCCGCATGCGGACGGCCAGTGGTCGGCCGTCGGCTGTGGCCAGCAGCGACTCGAGCGACTCGACCGCGAGATCAATCAGCGTGTCCGCATCGGTGCTTTCCTGGAGCGGCACGTCACACAGGGCCCAACGAAAGACGTCCAGCGACCGGAACTCGACTTCGACTCGCTTCGCGACTTCCCGCTTTCCGCCCATCGGGTTGTCATGGACGGTCACAAGCATGCAGCCACGGGCACCTAGTTCCCGAATGCTTCGCCCCTGGACATTGCCCGGATACACAATCCATGGATCCTCGGCCACGATCGTCCGTTCGTGCACGTGACCGAGCGCCCAGTAGTCGTATTGCTTCGCGCGCAGGTCGCCCAGCGTGCACGGCGCATAGGAGGCGTATCCCTCGGCTCCGTTCAAGGCCGTGTGCAATAGCCCAATGTTAAAACGGTCGGGAAGCGCTGGGGGATACTCGACCACGAGGTTCGCCGTTTCTGCCTGACGAGCGAACCCGCGACCATGGATCGCGACACCGAGCTCTGGACGATCCACGGTCTCGGGCCGCTTGTGCGACAGGAAACGAACATTCTCCGGCAAACGCAACGACTTGGTCATTTTGCTGGCCGCATCGTGGTTGCCGGTGATGGCGAAAACCGGAATCCCCGCTTCCTTCAGCCTCACCATTTGCCGGGAGAAAAACAGCACCGTCTGGTAGTCGTCGCGTTCGCCATCGTACTGGTCGCCGGCCAGCAGAACGAAGGCGACGGCTTCGTCACATGCCAGCGTGACCAGGTTTTCCAGTGCCCGGCGCGTGGCCGAGCGGATCTCCGCGGCGGGGGCTCCTTCATAGCGTTCCAAACCGCGCAGGGGGCTGTCGAGGTGCAGATCGGCCGCATGCAGGAATTTGAACATTCGCTGATTCTGGGCAGGATCTCGCAAAAAAGACAGCCCGGTTTGTCGCCGGCACCGCCCCCCGCATCGCGTTCAGTCGACCAGCCGCGTGAACGTCGCGTGCTTGACGGGAGCCGTCAGGCGCGCGCGGACATCGTCTGCCGCGATGGCCGCGGCCAGTTCCGCAAAGACGTCGTCCAACGCGTCGAGATAGCGGGCGATGTGATGCGGCTGATGAGCTAAGGTCAGCGAACAACTGGCGCCGGCGAGGAATCCTTTCGTGAGCATCCGGGTCGTCAAGAGTGTCATAAGGGCGGCCTGATCGGGGTGCTGGATGCCCAGACTGCACGACGCCGGGCGTCCGCCCACGACCAAGGGCAATCCATGTTTTGCGCCCAGGCGGCGCCACCCCTCTTGCACTTCGCGGCCCAGCCGAGAGAGATGTCCAGGCACGTCGCAACGCATCATTTTGCGAATGGCCGCCAGCGCCGCCGCCGGACCGATCCCTTCGGTCCAGAAGGTGCTCGAAATGAAGGAAGTCTGGGCCGCTTCCATCACCTGGCGGCGGCCGATGATCGCCCCCATCGCAAAACCATTGCTCATCGCCTTGGCAAAGACCGCGATGTCCGGATCGACACCATACATCCGATGCGCGCCGCCCAGACAGTACCTCCAGCCCGACGAAATCTCGTCGAACACCAGGGGAACTTGCCGGCGGTCGGCGCGAGCCCGCACGCCTTCGAGGAATCCTGGCTGCGGGTCGACGCTCCGCGTAGGCTCCATCACTATGGCCGCCAGGTCGTCCCCCGCTCGGTCGAGCGCCGCGTCCAGCTCGTCGAGCTGATTGTAGCGGAAAGTCAGGACCGACCCGGCGAGGGTACGGGGCACACCGGCAGGGGCCAGCCCCGGCAGCAAGTGGGTATCGAGCTGTCGGGCGGCACCCGTTCCCTCGCCCAGACTTGATGAGCTTTGCGGAGTCAAATTCGCGGCCAGGTACCAATCGTGCCAGCCGTGATAGCCACACAGCACCACCTTATCCCGGCCTGTCGCGGCTCGCGCGATGCGCACGGCGACACTCATGGCTTCGCCGCCGCAACGTGTGAACCGCGCCTGCTCGGCCCACGGATGGATGTCGATCAGGAGCTGAGCCAGTTCGACTTCATCGGCCGTCTGCTGCGTGGCCATGCTGCCGAGATGAACGCGCCGGATCACCGCCGCATTCACGTCCGGATCCGCGAAACCGAGAATGCACGAAAGAATTCCGCAATGGGACATGTCGATGTACCGCTGGCCGTCGGTATCGATCACCTCGCAGCCAATGGCCTGGTTATAGTAGGCCGGCCACTTGTCGGGTGCGAACATCTCGGGGCGCTTCGACAGCAGCTGGGTGCCCCCGGGAATAATCTGTTTTGCCGCCCGATAGAGCGACTGCACTTCGGCCGTTTTCCGCGGCTGCAGATTCAGTAGCTCGCGGGCATTGTCCGAGAAGATTCGTTCGACATCGCGATCGATCAGCCCCATCGTGCGACACGCCTGTTGCAGGGCCAGCAGCGACTCGATGCCGACGAGTTGCGGCGTGGCGTGCAGCCATCCCTGCCATTGCGTGTTGTTGTCGTAGATCCAGAAGAATCCATCGCCGATGGAAATGGCCTTGCCGCGCATCTCCGATACGGGAAAGTCACTGCCATACATCAGGCGCGTCGTCCCGAAGGCCCGCAGAATCGCTTCGAAGGCCGCCGGCTCGCAGATGGCCGAGGTGTCGAAATACACGTTGGATACACCCCGCAACGCGTCGATGGCATCGACCGTGTGCCGAGCGTTAAACCCGCGGGCGGCATGCGCGAGAATCAACTTCGCTTCCGGATATCGCAGACAGTGCTCGCGAATGTACGATTCGTTGCGCGAATCGCTCAGGGCCCGCGGCAAGACCATGTGCATCGTGATCGCCAGCCCATATCGCTGGGCCAGTTCCCAGCCCCACTCGGGCAGGAATTCGTTCTGCTCGGCATAGAACGTATCCTGCCGGTTCGCGAAGACGTGGTACACCTTGAAGCCGGCAAAGCCCTGCTCGCACACCTGCCGCTCAACGTCGGCCGGGTCGTCTTGGGGCCGCAAGATCATCAGTCCCCGGCTGCCGGGCTGATCGCGCAACGTATCAGCCAGAAAGTCATTGGCGGGGCGCGGGTCGAGGTTTCGTACGGGAAACGGGAAATAGAGTCCGTCGGTGATGACGCGGTCTCCCATCCACTGCCGCATCAATTCGACCAGCAGGCCGTGGCCTATCTCGGGCGCACCGACGAACTCGCCATGGGCGGCCGAGGGCACGAGGTGCCGCAGATCATAGAGATGTGCGTGAGCGTCAAACGCGTGAGGTGGCACGAATGAGCGGAGCAAGCGGTCGAACAGGGATCGATCTTCCGCGTGGTATCGCCCACGGCGCACATCGGCACAGCCGAGGAGTCCAGCATAGGGCGAGGGGGCACGCGAGATTTCCACGGCGGCATTGGTCATGAGGGAGCTCGGCAGAATCTTCAGCTGTGTTGCACCAGGGCATGCGGGCACATGCCAGACCGATCTGGAGTTCCATAGTGTGCGCGGATCGGGAGGGCACGACCAGAGTAGTCGCGCCCGAAAGCACGCCCTTCTCCCTCATCCCGTATTGCGTCCGCGATTTCCGAATGGGCCCGCCCCCTGAGCAGACGAGCACCGCACGTTGCGGGGCGGAGGGGATCCCAGGCACCAAGCTTGTGATCAGGCCACCCTGGCCGGGGGTGGCGGCGCGAGGCCGGCCACCCCAAGCCGAAGGGCGTCTTCTGGCCAGGCGGTAGCCAGAAATCCACACACGCTGATCCGTTCAATCATCCACATCCCACATCCCAAGCGTTCGGGATGTCACGGACGTTCCCTTCAGCTGAAACGGCGATAGGCCCAATCGCCGGGTTCGCCTAAGCTGGTCACTCAGCTTTCTTAACAGAGCTATGCAACCGCCGCGTATCTTGAACCAAGGGGGGACATCCGCTGACACCCACCGTGTCCCCGGAGTAACCGCACGGCGTGTGCCAATGGCGAGCGTGCCGTACCCGCAGGTCAGGCTAGGTGATTCAACCACAACGAGTTGTGATTGTTCGATGATGCCCACTCACCCTGCGTACGTCCAACTTACCGACAGATTGCAGGCACGGTGTGCCTGGATTCTGCGCATCTCCGGTGGTACCAGGCGGCTCGCAACCGTGAAGACGCGAACATGACCCACCCATCCGACTCCGTACGCTTCCGATGGGACTCTGCGGGCGGACTAGCTGTCCTGCTCGGCATCATCGCAGTGGGGGCATCTTTACGCTGGCAACAGATTCACGAGAGTCTCTGGCTCGACGAACTCCACACCGCGTGGTGCGCCCTGGGTGATTGGGATGATGTGAGGCCGCGGTCCTGGGTGGGCAACCAGTCGCCCCTGTATTTCTGGCTGATCAAGTTAGGCACCACCGCGATCGGACCCAGCGAAGCGACCCTGCGCGCCCCATCGCTCGCGGCGGGGTTACTCCTCATTGTCGTGACGGCCGACTTGGTCCGGCGTACGACCGGATCAAACACGGCCGGACTGTGGACCGCGCTGTTGGTGGCGCTGGACCGGCACCTGGTCTTCTTCGCCCAGGAAGCACGAGCGTACGCGATCGTGCAGTGCCTGGCGTGGAGTCATGCCGCCGTCACCTGGCAGCTCACACAAACCCCAACCTTGCGATGGCGGCTGGCCTTTATCGTCGGGGGAGTCCTCTTAGTCTATCTGCATTACACGGCCGCGCTGTTCCTGGTCGGCGAGTGTGTGTTTCTGCTGGGGTGGACGGTGTGGTCGAGTCAGCGAAGTGCGGCGGACCCTGCGGCGCCGGGCAAGCTAGCCGGCTACTCTCCGTGGCAGTTGTCCGCCGATTGCCTGCTGATGGCGGCGGCCTGCCTTCCAGCGGTACCTCACGTGGAATACGTCGCGGCACATCGGGGCGGCTGGCGCGGCGTCGTTTCGCCGCCATCGTGGTCCAGCTTTCTTGGGATCTTTCGGTGGACGGTGTACGCCTGGGTTCCCATCATCGCCGTATGGCTGCACCTGGCAAGCGCCAACCGTGCAGCCCGGCACGCCTCATCCCGCCGGATAACCCTCAGTCCCCCGCAACGCCCCGGCGGCTACACCGCCTGGTGCTGGCTGGTGGTCGCCGTGGTATGCGTCCCCACACTGCTGGCCTGGACGGCGTCTACCATGGATACAGCCAGCCTGTTCTTTCGCCGATACCTGGCACCCGCCGCCGTGGGACCGATCTTGGCGACACCTCTCGCCGCCTGGACGTTTCGCAACTCCTGGTTACGTCACGGGAGCTGCCTGGTTGTGGTGATCCTGTCCGTCGCCACCTCGAATATGTTGGCGACTTGGCGCACCGAGGGCCGCCTGCTGCCGGATCGCCGGCAAGACTGGCGGGGCGCGGTGGCGTTCATCAACAGCCAGCCATCCAACGGCGGTCAGCGAGTCACTTGGGTGCGAAGCGGATTCCTGGAAGCGGATCGCTTACGCGGTCCGCACGATCGACTGCTCGTGGCGTTCTGTCTCGCCCCGGTGCGCAGTCTGTACGAACTGACCGGGAAGGCCATACCCTTGCCCAATGCCCCTCTTGAAGACCGTGTTTCCTGGACCGGCGAGCCAACGGCCGAGACGCTCGACCGGTGGTGGATCATCAATGGACGCCCGGACACCCACAATACGTGGGAGGCCGCCGTTCGTCGCTCGCTGAATGCGACGTCTCCGCCTCGGACCATTACTCATCGCGCCCTGTTTGGCGGCGTGCTCGTCC
>JBFWYF010000490.1:0-5961 GCA_050186685.1 Pirellulaceae bacterium | reverse complement strand
GCAGATCACACGGTCACCTTCGTGGCGCCCAAAGCCGGCTTTCGTAACCCGCAAGCCCGACCGTACCTGGGCGTGGTGCATGTCGTGGACATCGGCGCTCCGCGTTTACTCGTCGACCAGATCCTTGTGCGAGCGGCCGATGGCAGGGCAGGGTAAGGGGGCCGAACGGGTACGCGGGGCATTTCTTCGTGGGCCCTCGGGAGAATTCGCTTTTGCCCGGATCGACGGCCGCTTAGAATGCGGTCGCGCTCCGCTCCCCCACGGGGGTGCCTGGAACGCTCCTAAGTGCCTCGCCGATTCGTATCGGAGCTGCGCGGCCCGCGCCTCCGACGAACCGCATGCCCGCGAGGCAACGTATCCCTGCAAAACAAGAACTGCATGGTGCTGCTGCCATGGTGAAACGCTTTGGCTTGGCGTGGAGGGTCCCCGTACTGGGTATGTTTGCCTGCGCTGTAACGGCGCTGTGTGCGGACGGGCCGTTGCCCTCCCGGGAGCCGTTGCACGCGCAGATTGACCGCCTGATCGAGGCGGCGGCCGGTGGTCCCCTGGGCCCACTTGCCGACGATGCCGAGTTCTTGCGGCGCGTCTCGCTGGACTTTGCCGGCCGTATTCCTGCCTCGGGCGAATTGCGTGCTTTCCTCGCGGATACGTCCCCGGACAAACGGGCACGATCGATCGACCGCCTGCTGGCGGACTCGCGCTACGTCGACCGGATGACCGACCTGTTTTCTGTCATGCTCCTGGAACGTCGTGGCGAACATCCGGAGTGGCAGCGATTTCTGCGCGAGTCCTTTGCAGCGAACCGGCCGTGGGATCGGATGGTCCGCGACATCGTGGCGCCCAATGCCGACGACGAATCGGCCCGTGGGGCGGCGTATTTCTACACAGTTCGCCTCGAACGATATGGCCAAAATCCACCGGACGTCGAGGGGCTGGTGCGCGACATCGGCCGAATGTTTCTGGGCGTCGACGTTCAGTGTGCTCAGTGTCACGACCACCTGTTCGTGGACGACTACAAACAGGTCGATTATCAGGGGCTCTACGCCTTTGTCGGCCAGGCATTCATCCGACAGGATAAGCCGTTTCCGGCCGTGGGCGAAAACCCGTTGCTGCAGCCGGTGGCCTTCAAGTCCGTGTTCGGCGGCGACGAGATGAAGACCGGACCACGGCTGCCAGGCGGCGAATCCATCGCGATCCCAGAAATTGCGAAAGGACAAGAATATCAGGTCCCACCGGACCGTAAGGCGAAAACGCCGGGCGTACTCAAGTTCAGTCCGTTACGTCAGCTGGGCGAGTCGCTTCCGCGCGGAGACAATCGTGCCTTCGCACGCAACATCGTCAACCGCATGTGGTGGATGATGATGGGGCGCGGGCTGGTCGATCCGCTGGACCTGTCCCATTCCGCCAATCCGCCCTCGCATCCGGAACTGCTCGACTTGCTGGCGGACGAAATGGTGGCCCAGCAGTTCGATCTCAAGTGGCTGCTCCGCGAGCTGGCGCTGAGCCAAACGTACCAGCGCTCGGGTGTGTTTCCCGCGGCCAGTGGCGAGGTTGATACGATCCCGCCGACATCCTACCGGGTGGCACTCGAGCGTCCGCTGTCCCCCGTGCAGCTGCTCGACAGCTTGCTGCTCGCTACCGGAGAGGGCGCCCAACTGATGGGCCGGGACAAGACGCTCGAGGAACTGCGCAAGCTGTTCGACGCGGCCTTTGCCAGTCCGCCGAAGGAGCCCGAGATCGCCGTCAATCCGACCGTCAAGGCGGCGCTGTTCCTTTCCAACGAGCAGCGAGTTCTGGCGTGGTTCGAGCCGCACGAGGGAAATCTCGTCGAGCGGCTGGCCCAGCATGCCGACGACGGATCGGTCGCCGAGGAGCTGTACCTGAGCATCCTCAGCCGGCGGCCGACGTCCGACGAGGCCGAGACCGTGCACGGCTGTCTGGCGAGCCACGCTTCCGCTCGCACGCGAGCGATCGGCCAGCTGGCCTGGGCGCTGGCCGCATCCACAGAATTTTTCGTCAATCATTGATCGCGAGCTTCTCGAGAAGCTTTTGTAGTCGGGAGAATGGCACCATGCTGTGTACGCCCTGGGAACATGATTTGTCCCGCCGCCGGCTGTTGGGTGCCGCTGCCGGGACACTCGGCGCGTGGGGGCTGGGTGGGCTCGTGCAGCCCGTGGTTGCCGAGGAACTGCAACGGAAAGACCGGCAAGTCCTGTTCATCTGGATCGATGGGGGCATGAGCCAACTGGAGAGTTGGGATCCCAAGCCGAACACGCGCTTCGGCGGTCCGTTTCGTTCGATTGCCACGTCGCTGCCGGGTGTCCATATCAGCGAACTGATGCCGCGCACGGCCCGGCTCATGCAACACCTTGCACTCGTGCGCAGCGTGTGTACTCAGGACAATTCGCACTCGGCCGGCGTGGGGCGCATCCAGCGCGGGGATCCCCAGAACCGCGGCGTGACATATCCCTACTTCGGCAGTGCGGTGGCCAAGCTGCTAGGGCCGGGCACGAGCAAGCTGCCGCCATATGTCTGGATCAAGCCGGGCAGCGGCGGGTTTATCCACGCGGATGCCGGGTTCCTCGGTCCCAAATACGGTGCGCTCGCTTTCGGCGATGGCCAGCCCCCGGAGAACTTGTCGCGCCCCCCTTCGATCGATGCGGCGGAAGACGCACAGCGACACAAGTTGCGGGAGCTGGCTAATGCCCGGTATGCCGTCGGCCGCCGGTCGCTGGTCAGCGAAGCGAACAGTTACGTGTTCGACACCGCCGAGACGCTGATGCAGCGGCGCGAGCTGTTCGACGAAGCCACGTTCTCGCAACGGGATCGCGACCGCTACGGCACGCACGAGTTCGGCCGTCACTTGCTGATTGGGCGCAAGATGCTCGAGGCCGGCGTGCGGTTCGTCAAAGTCAACTCGTACGGCTGGGACACGCACGGGGATAACTTCAATGCGCATCTGAGCCTCATGCCTAAGTTCGATCAGGCGTTTGCGGCCATGATCGAGGATCTCGAAGCAAGCGGCATGCTCGAACACGTCCTGGTCATCGCCATGAGCGAGTTCGGACGCACGCCGAGGATCAACGGGCACATCGGCCGTGACCACTGGCCCGAATCGTGGTCGATCGCCATGGCCGGCTGCGGGCTGAAACGGGGACTGGCCGTCGGCCGGACCAACGCCGACGGCACGTTTGTCGACAGCGAACCGTACGACATCGGCCACCTGTTCCATACCTGGTTTCGCGCGCTGGGAGTTGATCCGCGCCAGACCGAATACGACAACGGCGGCCAGCCCCTGCCCATTGCTCATGCCGAAATGCACCCGATTGAGGAAGTTCTCGCCACCTGAGAGTCCGTCGCGCTCGTCCGCTTCGTTCTCCGCCTGGTTTGCTGCCGCGCGGGGGCGATCCAGCAAGAGATCCGAGCCGCGCGTTCCTGCGACCTTGCACCCGACCAGGAAGACAATCCCATGACCGATACGCCCACCCTGTTGCAGCAGTACGAGCCGCAGGCCGCCGAGGTGATAGTCGCGGACCCGCAAGTCCTGGAAGCACGTTTCAGCGCGAGCGGGCGCCTGCTGGCCGGAGCAGGCTACGACGGGCGCATCCGGATCTGGGACGTCAGCGGCGATAAGGCCGTGGAATCGCCGGCGATCACGGGCCACCACGGTTGGGTGCATTCGGTCGTTTTTCATCCCACGGAACACCTCCTGTTCTCGGCCGATAGCTGGGGACAGATTCGTGCCACGCGGATCGGCGCGGAGGCGGAAGCCCTGTGGCAGCAGACCGACGCCCACGACGGCTGGATCCGGCAGCTCGACATCAGCCCGGACGGCCAGTTGCTCGCCAGCTGTGCGATGGATGGTCGGGTAGCCCTCTGGTCGACAGCGGACGGCCGACGGCTGGGTGAGTTCCGCGAGCATGGCTGCGATGTCCAGTCCGTGCGGTTCCATCCGTCGGGACAATGGCTGGCATCGGGTGATGGGCTGGGAAAGGTCCGAATCTGGAACGTCGCGGAGCGGCGGCTGCAGACGGAGATGGATGCCAGCTCCTTGTACTTGCTCCACAGGCTGCAGGATGTGGGGGGCGTTCGATTGATCCGTTTTCATCCGGATGGGACGCGGATGGGCTGCGGCGGAGTTACACCGAAGAACGGCGCCACGGTCCAGGGCGAGCCGACATTGCTCGTGTTCGATTTTCCGGCGGGCAAGATGGTTCAGAGGTTGTCGTTCGGCGAAGCAAAAGATTGCTTTCTACACGACGTGACCTGGCAGGCCGACGGGGTCCTGATGGCGGTAACGAGCGGCACTCCCGGGACGGGGAAAGTCGTCTTCCGCCGCCTCGAGGATGACAAACCGTTCTACGAGACGACCAAGCTGCCCAATTGCCATAGTCTCAGCTTTTCGTACGCCGGCCGCCGCCTCGCGGTAGTGACTACCAACCGCAACAGCAATGGCAATGGTCGCCGGTTGAATGCCGATGGGCAGTATCCCGGCAACAACTCGCCCATCCACTTGTTTCACGTCGGATCTCGCACGGCGTGATAGGAGACGACCAGGCGCATGCCGACGTGTCGAAATGGCGGATGGTTGCTGGGGTTACTGTGTATCAGCTCAGCATGGGTCGGACCGTCCGCCGTCAGCCGGGCGGAGAATGTGGATGTCGTGGTGTATGGCGCTACGCCAGGCGGCATTGCCGCCGCGATGAGTGCTGCGACGGGCGGCGCGCGCGTAGCCCTGGTCGAACCGACACCGCGGATCGGCGGCTTGATCACCAGCGGCCTGTCGCACTCCGACTTTCGAACGCTGGAAGGGCTGAACGGTGCATTCCTCGAGTTCGCTCGGCGCGTCGAAGCCTACTACGTCGCGGCCTATGGCGCGGATTCCCCGCAGGTGCGAGATTCATTCCACGGAACGTTTGCCGAACCGAAAGTGAATCTGGCGGTTCTTGAGCAGATGTTGGCCGAGCGGCCGAACATCCTGGTTCGTCCGGCCCTGCCGCTCACCGCTGTCGAGGTCGATCGCAATCAGCCGCGCCGCGTTCGGTCCGCGACCTTTCGATCACCCGATGGCCGTGCGGTGACGTTCACGGCGACGATGTTCATCGACGGCAGCTATGAGGGAGATCTCATGGCGCAGTGCGGCGTGGCCTGGCGAGCCGGCCGCGAAGGGCAAGCTGAGTACGGTGAGTCGCTCGCTCCAGCTGTCGCCGACAACCAGCTGCAGGCCTACAACTTTCGGTTCATCATGACGCGCGATCCGGCTAACCGGGTCGCCCCCGTGGCGCCTCGCGGATACGCACGCGAGGATTTTCTCGACGTCGTGCCGCTGTTGGTCGCCGGCAAATTCCGGCAGGTGTTCAGCTACCCGACGGGATGCATTTTCAAAGCCCAGACGCCGCCGTTGCCGAACGGCAAATACGATATCAACGACGTTTCCGGCGGACTGGTACGCCTGTCGCTGCCAGGCCGCAACCTGCCCTGGCCGGCCGGCGATGCAACGGCCCGCCAGCAGGTATTTGACGATCACCTGCGCGACCAGGTTGGTCTGCTGTACTTCTTGCAGCACGACGAGGCCATACCCGCCCGCTTCCGGGACGAAGCCCGCCAGTGGGGCTGGTGCCGCGACGAGTTCGCCGAGACCGGGCATCTGCCTCCGCAGTTGTACGTCCGCGAAGCGCGGCGCATGATCGGAGTCCGAGTCTACGTGCAGCAGGACAGCGAGTGTGCCCCCGACGATGCCCGGGCCGTGCTGCATCGGGATGCCATCGCCATAGGAGACTACGGTCATAATTGCCATGGCTCCGATCACGAGGGCCCTCGCTTCGGCGGTCGGCCCGCCGGCGAGTTCTATCAGGGCGTTCCCCCGTATCAGATTCCGTACGGCGTGCTGCTGCCGCACGAGATCGACAACCTGCTTGTTCCGGTGGCGGCATCGTCGTCCCATGTCGGGTTTTGCGCGCT
>JBFWYF010000489.1:0-5966 GCA_050186685.1 Pirellulaceae bacterium | reverse complement strand
CCACGGCCCGGTCCAGACTTGCCAGGTAGTTTGCCAACCTCAGGCTGTCGACCAGCGACCCACCGCCACTGTCGATCGCCAGGCACACCAGATTAATGTCCCCCTGAGCCAGTCGATCGCGGAGACTTCGTTCGATCCAGCTGATCTGCTTTGCATTGATCGGGCCTCGCAGATCAACCTGCAAAGCATGCCACGCGCCGCCAGCCGAAGGATCCTGATCCAGCGCTCCGCGCGGCAGACCTAACGCCGCCGTCAACTGCTCCCGGTCCCCTGCCAGATGGCTGACGAAGCCGAACCGTACGCGCAAGTCCTTGCCGCTGAACCGTGCAAGATCGCCTGCCCGGGACAGTGTTTCCACGGATCGCGCCGCCGTTTCTTTCTGCAGCTGTTCCAACTCGGCATCAAGCACATAGCGCGCGCCGTCCGCTATCTGGACCTTATACACGTTCAACGCCGGGTCGAGCATGCCCAACACGACAGCCACCGGGATCGTGCGCCGCCGTTCGGCGATTTCGCGATAGCTGCCGCGTATCGTATCATCGATGAATGCTTCGCCCTGCCCGGCCGCTCCCAGCGATGCCTCCTCCGCCATCACGATTTCTTCGCAAGCCAGGATGGGTAACACGGCGTGGCCTGTCACGGAATCCGGCAGAAACGCGACCGTCCGAATGCCACTCATCCTCTCCCCGGCCAGATACCGGGCGAGCGACAGACAACGCTCGAATTCGCTCCCCTCCCCCGTGGTGCCCGACTCGCTCCGAAATTCCAGCACCAGCACGGGGCGATCTTCTCCCCGCACCTCGCTGGCCGCGAGTCGCTCCAGTTGCCGCTTTACTTGAGTGTCCACCGTACCCGCAATCGGGACGGGAACGGTGACTAGATGGGCGCGCCGGCGCAAGGGCTCTGCCTCCGAACCCGCGGTGGATCCCACCGGCCGTTCGCCCCGCACTTCGTCAACCACCTTCACGTTGCCCGCCGGCTCCGGCACTTTCTCCCCAACATCGGCCCCGCGGGTGGATTCGCGAGCTACCTCGGGACCCGACGATTCGGCCCCCGGCTGTAGCGGTCCGGCCGCCGTCGCAACTCCACCACCCGACAAGAACATCACCGCCGCGCCCAGCGCCCCAGAATAAAGCGCTCGGCCGCAGCACCATCGTATGAATCCATAGGGCCTCGTGCACACGGTACAGACTCCCTCGGGGCGTTGCCGACAGGCGGGAACGGACGACCTGCAATTATAGAACCGTAGTGGAAGGGCCGAAAGCAAAGTCGCGAGAGATAACCTGCGGAGAGCAAAGACTTTAATACCGTTTTCACTCCTCTGGGGACTGGAACGGTTTTTCGCGAATTGCGCTGATCGTTACGGCATCAACCCGCGCGATGACGTGCCAGCACCCGACGGTGAGGATCAGATCCCGCGTACCTCGCCCCGTCGGCCAGCTACTCGGTCGTCAGCTGAAACCGTGGCTCGTTGGTCTCGCCCAACTTAACGTCCCAGGTGACCCCCTGGTGGGCATACTTCTCAGGGATTCGCGATCGGGGAGCCCGGCGCTGGTCCACTCCGGCGTCGGCGTCGACTTCCACACGCCGGTCGGAAAAAATCACCGAATGCAGGCCCACCACGGCCCCGGGCGAATCGTCGTCCGACATGCACAGGCGGAAACGCCCCTGCGCGTCGGTGACCCCGTACGACCCGACGTTGCTATGCCGTGTCCCTTGGCTCTTCGGCTCGAAGATGACCCGTACATCGGCCAGTGGTTCGCCGTCCAACGTGACATAGCCTTCCACGATTTCGGTCAGCCTTCCCGGAGCACAGCCGTTCGCCGCGGCCTGGACCGCTAGAAGGACAAGGACGAGCGCAATGCTGCCACCGGATCTGCCGGTCCTGCTACCATTCGCACCCATAGGTGTCCCCCCCTCCGCAATCGGGTCTCGTGGTCTGGTGGGCCGAGTTTGGTGGCGGCCCACAGCAAGCGACATCCGTGATCGCCGGGCCCTTCCAGACGGACTAGTCGGCAAAATTCATGATCGACTCGCCGCCAGCGATCGTGGACATCGCCCAATACACGCTGCGGTCAATCATCGGAGTGATCGAGGTGTGAGAGCCATCGCACTTGACGAAGTGAATGGCGTGTCCCTCATGGAACGAAGCAAAACCCCGCTTACAAGGACTCGAATCCCCTTGCTTGATACACCGGTCATAGTCCGGAAAAAGCGTCCTCGACTCGGGGGTCATGCACGAAAGCGCAAACGAGGTGTAACCGTACGCCCAGAACGTCGTGCGCCGCGGCGACGTCTTTGTGGTGTATTCGCCTACAAGCAACGTGTTGCTTGTGCCATCCGTGATCTGAGCGAAGCCTTCACAACTAAACTCGTTCGGCTGATCGTTCACGCGTCCGACCCAGTGTAACGCACCCCGTTGCTTCGTCGGGCAATTCGGGTCGAGTATATCGGCACTATCCCAATGCTTGCGGTACGAATTCCCATGCCCGGCATACCAGCTTGCCCCGCTCATTCCGCGATACGAACTGGTTGCCCATTGCCGGTTGCTGTGAGGCCCCGCGTCGGGCACGAGGAGCTTACCGGCCTGGAAATCGGAGGGGCAATTGTAAATGGACACCTGCTGGCGCCGGAGGGCTTCATGACCGTCGTCTTCCAGCGGCAGCCGCGGATCGTACAAGTCGTGTAAGCTCGCCTGCTCCAGAAACGGCAAGATCGATACCGACCACACCGAACTGCTGGGTGTCTGGCAGCACGGCCCCATCGTCACATTGCCGGGGGGGAAACGCAGATGCACATCCGCGTATTGAAAGACGGCCAGCCCAATCTGCTTCAAATTGTTCTTGCAATGCAGTGCGCGCGCAGACTCACGCGCTGCCTGAATAGCCGGCGTAAGCAGAGCTACCAAAACCGAAATAATCGCAATTACGACCAGCACTTCGACGAGCGTGAATCCCCGGTCAACCCACCTCTCTCGCCGAATTGCGTCGAACTGCAGCCGCCCGTTCATGCCGATACTCCTGACGCACGGACACATTCGACGATGGATCGCAGGGCAATGGGCGAAATGCCGCGGTCAATATACCAAGACGAAGCACACCTCGTAAGTGTTCGCGTGAAATCCCACATCCTCGGAAACGTCCGGTATCCTTTCGTGGGCTCGAGACCGTTCTCGTGCAGGCGGCAGAGATCGGTGCATGATGGGTTGGCGGATTTTTGGCCTAGTCCAGCCGGCGGCGCCCGCCTATACAGAAAGTCACTTTCGCCGTTTCTAAGCCCTTTCGCCAGAAAGGGGTCGCGAAATGGAACCGGCACTAGTGAACTTTTGTCGCCCGCGAGGCTGGATTATGCCGGCGAACCTGCTCTGCCGCCGAACGGCAAACCCCGCCCATCGACTCTCGCCCGGTTTTTACCGGTCGTTCTCGTCCCTCGCGCGCCTGACCGGCTCGCTGTGTCTCGCGGCCAGCCTGGCCACTCCCCTCGAGCGACTTTGCGCACAACACGAAGGCAACCAACCTCCCCCGCAAACGCAGTTGGCACCGCTCCCTTCCTACCCCCCCGCCCAGTCTTCGTCGGCGGCCGCCCCAGCTGGCCTCGATGATATTGCCCGCTCGCTCCTCCTGTCGCATCTGCCACGTTCCTACGAAAACACGCGACAATGGGGAGGCACGCGTGCCATTTGGAACGGATTGCACGTCAGCCGGGACGGACTTCAAATCAAGACGAAGCGCCGGTGGAAGGAAGTCAATCATGGAACGTGGACACGATATCACGCCTGGCTGATCGATCCCGAACACCAACTCCGGATTCGATTCGCCAATTGGCGCACGACCGCCACACGGCAGGTCGAGTTTGATTTGACCTTGGACGCCCGACTGGGAGCGACCGGCCGTGTTGCGGAATGGAACCGCGGGATCCAACTGTACAGCTTTCACGCGGATGCCGAAGCGGTCGTGCAACTGCAAACTACCTGCCAGATGGCGCTGCGATTCGACGCGGCTCAACTTCCTCCCGCCGTTCAGTTGGTTCCGCGCGTCACGGACGCTCGGCTCACGCTGCAGGAATTCCACCTTCAGCGCATCAGCAATGCCGACGGGCCGCTCATTCACCATCTCGGCGATGCGCTGCGCGGCGACCTCGAACGGGAGGTCAACGAGCGGCGCGATAAGCTCGTCGAGAAGCTCAACCGGGGGCTCGAGAAGAACTCCAGCCACCTGCGTTTGTCTTTACCGGACCTCGCTCGTCAGGGCTGGTCGCAGCTCGTTTCCGAGCCTGCCGCCCCGCCGAGCAAGTAGCGGAAGTCGCCACCGCTCCGACCCGCGCCCGCTCGCTACAAGCGGAATTCCCCGGAAGTCTTGCGACGACACTGTCGAGTCGTCTGGCGACTTCCGCTACGACGAGAAACCTCCTTGTTTCGCTTCATCGCCCGACACGGGTACATCCCTCTGGGATCGTGCCGCGCGCTGTTTCTCGCTGAGATACCGCGACATCTCTTCGCGACGAAGGCGTGCCGCAGCCCGATGCCGCGCCAAGCGTCGCAACAGGACCGGGAGCCGAAACGCGAAGTACGCAGTCAGCACGGCCAGATAGCTGCTGATGACCGCTGTCATCGGCCAGCTGCCGCCACCGTTCAGCGACCGCCGCAAGAGCGCTAGACTCACCGCGGACAGCGTGAGCAGGTAAATCAGGTAGCTCAGGTGAAACTGCAGACGCGGTGGTGGGGACGGTGGATTCATGCCCGTGCGATAGGACCAGGTTTCCAGAGGAGGGTGGCAATTGACGCAAAGTTTACCGGATGGCAATCCGATAATGGATGACGCGATCGAATCGCCTCGCTGCCGCCCTTAGCGCGGCCCGCGATGGCGACCAGCCACGGATGGCTTGCGCACCAAGGGCACTAGGACACATGTCAGGTCTGACACAACTCCGCGCCGAAGAAGCGATCGCCGCCATCACCGCTAATCAAGCGGACACGGCGCAGGCTCTGGAACGGACGTTTGGCGACAAGTTTCAGGTCGAGCCAGGCGCCGCGACCTCTGGCGGCCTAAATCGGCTGCCGGATGCCTTGGAGGGGCCTGGCCTGTTGTTCGTTTTCCGCATCGAGGATGCCACGGCGCTCGGCTTGTTACCGGAAAGCACGGGATTGGTGCCGGGATGGTGCGAGCAGCCGGATGCGACCGGGAAAAGTAAGCTGCAGACTCTCGGCGTGGAACTGGGATGCCTGCTGTTTCCCGAAGCGCTGATGGCGACCGACTGCCTCGTGGCACGGGTTAAGGATCTGCAGCGCATCCTCCAGCGTGCAGGCTGTGCCGAGGACTGCTCCAGCGCATCATTGCGCCTCTCCGCCGGTGGCAAGACCGGGCACTTCACGCTGGTCTGGCCAGCTTCCCAGTCGGATAGCCTCGTCGCCGACGAGCCGGATCCTCCGGCGCCGACCGCCGCGGCGGAAGCGACGAATCTGCCAGGAGTCGCCCCTGCAACCTCAGCCACCGTCGCCCCTCCCTTGGCTCCGGCGTCCCCCATTTCACAGCCCACGTCTCCGGTTTCAAAGACCGCCACGTCCAACGTCGCGTCGGGTACACCTGCGCCCCGCGGTGCCCTGCCGCCTGAAAACGACGGGCGACGCGGGCCGATCCCATACCGCGATCTCGACGACGGGCTGCGATGCCTGCCTCCCTACGCGCGAAGTCTGCTCAAGATCCCCGTCCCGGTGACGGTCACCCTGGCCGAAGCACGGCAACCTCTGCGAGCCATCCTCGAGATAGGGCCCGGGTCGATCATCCACTTCAACAAGTCGTGCGAAGACACGCTGACCCTCGAGGTCGCTGGTCAGAAATTCGCCGTGGGCGAAACAGTCAAAGTCGGTGACAAGTTCGGATTGTGGATCACCGCGATCATCCTGCCCGACGAGCGATTCTGGGTGATTGGCGCTCGTCACAGCGGCACGCGGGCACGGTAGGAGGTTA
>JBFWYF010000488.1:0-5974 GCA_050186685.1 Pirellulaceae bacterium | reverse complement strand
GCGCGCCAGTTCGTCCAGCCGTTGCACAAACCAATCCTTGCGGTGGCTGAAGTCCTGTTGGGTTAGTGGATCGAAACCGCACAGGAACATGCGGCGGATGCAGCGCATCCAGACGTGATACACCCCGTGATCAACCAGGGTCTTGCGCATCGCCTCGGCCGCAGCGGCAAAAAATGACCACGGCTGACCCAGGTCTGGGCCCCATCACCAACCAGGCGCAAATACGCTTCATGGATCAGGGCCGTCGTCTGCAAGGTATGGTCCGGACGTTCACTCGCCATCCGTGCTGCGGCAAGGTTTCGCAGCTCATCGTAGACCAGCGGCAGAAGCTTTGCGGAGGCGTGAGGATCGCCCGACTCGATGCCCGACAAATTCGCGTCACGTCCGACATGGGAGCCAGAATAACCGTCACCGCTGCGCGAGGCAATTTGCTGGCCGATTCGTGGGTCAGCGCCGTGCAGCGCCGCATCTGGCAGTACTCGCGGCAATTGCCGGCTCGCTCGATGACGCCATGATCCTGCAATGCTGCATTGAGAGTCGCGCTGGTACAGAATTCGGCGCGGAGTCCGTTGTAAACGGTTGTCAGACGCTTAAAATCTGTGGGAAGTTTGCAGGATGCGACTGGCCGTGGGTTAGTGCGGAAATCACGGGAAGTTCAGGCACTTTTGGCGGTCGCGGGGATGCGGACGGGTTTTGGGCGATCTAGCTTCGGCACCGAGGGTTGGGGTTCGAATCCCTCCGGGCGTGCTTCATCGCCACCGTGACGCAGACACCAACGACGTCTGGCAGCTGCCGAATTGTTTAACTCGCAGCGGGAGGCGAAGATGGTGCCAGCCGATTTGTCAACGGCCGCCATTGCGCGAAGGCTCCGGGACCTGCAACAGTTCCCCGATCGCTTGTCCATGTCGCTGATCCATGCGTGTTCCGTCGACGGCCGGCTTCGCGCGGCGGAAACACCACGGCCATCCTGTCCTGGCTGGCCAACCCGTAGTGAGCGAAGAGTTCCGTAGTTCCGCACCAAGAAACATATGTGAATTGCGGCAGCTCGAGGCTGTTGTGATTCGCGTGGTGGAACACGTCCGACGAGATCGCTGTACCGTCCTGGAGGGATAGCGAAGCGGACGATGGTCAGCCGACGGAATCGCGCTGACAACAAGGTTTGGTTTCGGCGTGATAATCACAGCGAGCTAGGTTTGTGCGCAAGGCCGAAGGGAGACTGACGGGTGATCAAGAAAAGTCTGGTAGCGTCCAGGGGAAAGCGATTCCGCACACTGGCTATGGAGACGCTCGAAACGCGGGCATTCCTGACCGACTTCTATGTCGCTCCTGACGGTGCTGCAGGCCCATGCACGGCGTCCAATCCTTGCCCGCTGCCGTACGTCCTGGCGAGCGCCCTGCAACCTGGTGATGCGGTATTGCTTCAGGAAGGAACCTACCGACACAGCTACAATTTCCACGCAGATGGAACCGCTGAGGCGCCGATCGTGATCAAACCGGTCGCCGATGCGCACGTGGTCTTCGACCTCTACGACCCCGCGCGGTCCGATGCCGGCATCCTCCAGATCACGGGGGACCACGTCGTGTTCCAGGGCTTCGAGGTCATGTCCAGCAGCCCCAGGGCACGGGTATCGCAACAGTCCGGCTCATGGCCCACTGACACGGACCGCGGCGATCTCGTCATTCGCGGCAAGCAAGTCGTGCTGCGCGACCTGCTCATTCACGACTTGGACAACGGAGTCGAGGCCACCGCCAGCGGCGGAGGTGGGATCTTCGACTGCGTCATCTACAACAACGGCTGGCGCGGGCCCGACCGGGCTCATGGACATGGAATCTACGTGCAAAACGACGGGACACCGCGTGCGATCGTCGGCAACATCATTTTCAATAACTACTCGCACGGCATTCACGCTTACGGTTCGTCCGCAGCACAGTTGGCGAATGTCGCCTTTCGCGACAACATCCTTTTTGGAAACGGAGATCGGGACGTTCTCATCGGTGGCGAAATGCTGGCGTCTGGAATCGAGTTCTCGCGTAACTACGTGTTTCGCAGCAACCTGCAGGGAGTGGTCGACATCGGGTATCCGTGGGGCCCAGGCGGCGACGACGCCATCGTTACGGATAACTACCTGACCGCGCAACTTCGGACATTCAAGAGCTGGCAACAAATGCAGTTTACGGGGAATACCCTCATCGTGCCGGCATGGGAAGTGGTCCAGTTGACCGATGCACGTCCCGCCGCGGGGACGTGGGACCGGAATGCGTATTTTACGCCCGCCGGGACGGCGTTTCGGATTGCCACGTCGGGTTTGACGTTTGCATCGTGGAAGTCCACCACAGGCTTTGACTCCCAGAGCACACTCGCCGCCGCACCGGCTGGCGTCTCCGCGTTCTGGAATGAATCGCGCGTCGTGGTGTTCAATTGGACGGACAGCCAATCGGTCGCCATCGATCCCGCTGGAAGGCTCTCTCCCGGTCAGACCTACGAACTGCGCGACGGACTCGGCGAAACCGTCGCATCCGGTACCTATACGGGCGGGACGATTCCCATTCCCCTCCAGCCGCGGCGGTTTCCCACTCCCCTGGGACAACTGCCAGCCGACTTTGGATCGAGCGATCCCCGGTTCGGCGCGTTCGAATTGCTGACCCAGGATATTGCCGCCAACCAACCTCCGGCGCTGAATGCGATTCCCGATCAGACGATGTCGAGATCCCAGGGGCATCTCGACGTGCCGCTTGTTGCCAGCGATCCCGACGGCGACAACCTGTCATTCGACGCCTCGGTTTCGAGCTATGCCTACGCCCTGGATCAGATCCATGACTTTTCGTATTCCGGACAGTATTGGGAGAATTGGGGCGGCCAGAATGAGAAGTGGATCCAGGATGCGGACTCCGCATGGTACTTCATTACTCCGTCAGGCGAGTTATACCGCTGGAGTGGTGAGAGCCAGGCAGCTGGCACGCTGGTGGCCACATTGGGTACCCTGGTCTACGCCGATCCGTCGCTGTTGTGGAATGCGCAGCCCGACGCCCCACCGGTTGCGGCCGAGGTTTTCGGCAACGTCCTGCGGATCGCGCCAGGGTCCGGATTCACCGGTACCGTGGTAGTCGCCGCCCGTGTCACGGATGGCGAATTCTCGGCGGAGCAAAGCTTTCTCGTCACCATCACATCCCCTATGAACCGCCCCCCGGTATTTGCGCCGATCGCCGACCAGTCCATGTACGTCGCGGATGGAGTTCTCCAGGTGCCGCTCTCCGCGGCGGATCCGGATGGCGATCCGTTGGCCTTCAACGCCGTCGCGGAGAGCTTCGTCTACGGACTGGACCGGGAGTACGGTTTTGCGTTTTCCAGCGACTACTACGTGAATTGGGGTGGCCGCAACGAAAAGTGGATCGTGGACTCGGCCAGCCGTTGGTACTACATCACGCCGGATGGTGGCTTGTATCGCTGGGACGGAGGCAGTCAGGCAACCGGCGCGCTGATCGCCACGCTGGATGCCTCCGTCTATGCCGATCCGTCACTCTTATGGAATGCTCAACCAGGGCCGGTCCCCGTAACGCTGAGCGTCCACAACGCCGTGCTGGCCATCGATCCGCACGATGGCTTTTTGGGGACGCTCGTCGTCCTTGTAACGGTATCGGACGGAGCCCTTGTCCAAGGACAGACGTTCTTCGTCCGCGTGGCTAGTTGACGCCGCCGGGAAGTGGACGGGAGTTGGCAGTGTCTGAGAATTGGGCGACCACCGGGGGAGCAAGAGCAAGCCAGGAGGCAAAAGCAAGCCAGGCATCGTTCGGGCGCGAAGTTTCCGTTCGAGGCGGCGCGGATGCTCGCGCTGACCGGGATGTTGTACGACATCGAGGATCGCGCGCGAGATCTGTCGCCGGAGGAACGCCGCGGGCTGCGCGAGGCGTAGGCGGTGCCAGTTCTGGAGAAGATCCGCGAGTTCCTCCGGGACGAGGTGTACTCGCGGTCGCTTCCCAAGAGCGCGCTGCGCGAGGCGATGAACTACGTGCGCAACAACTGGCCCGAGTTGCAGATGCGTAGGCAATTGCTTTCAGCGATCGGTAACGCGCACAAGGCAATTCAAGTCCGTCGGCCCAGCGGCTAGAAAACTATCTCTCCGACTTTCTTCGACAAGGAAGAGCTTGTCGTGATCACGGAATGCCATCACTCTCTGTATTGGCCGCTCCTTCAACGCTCCCGTTTCCTTAACGGTGTGCAGATGTATCGTGTTTCCCATAGTGATCCACCGACCCAGTGACGTTCCATAGATCCTTCCACATGCGCTATAGCTGCATTCAAAGTGGCCTGATTCCGTCAATGAGAGGTCTAGACAAACACCAAGTCCATCTCCGAGAAAATAGGACCCGACGAAGTCCATGGACTGATTGGAATTTGGCACTTCTAGTCGCTGCGACAAACCACTGGCCCGAGATCGCTCGCAAGCGATGGCGACCGAGTGTGGTGGCATGACGGTAACGTGTAGGGTCGTAGGCTCCGATATCATAAACGATGGCACGGTCATTCTCTGTTTCACCGCCACGCTAGTGCTAGCGCGATCGGCGCAGCTTATCAATGCCATACTGCCTATCAGAACCACGGACAAAGTTACTCGGTTTGTCGGTGCAAGCAACATGATAGCATCTGCAGCCCGATTCCAATTACCTAATCGGATGATAGAGCTGAACGCGGTCACGGTAATCGTTGGGAAAACCAGATAGAAGTGTGGTTACTGGGCCACAGAGCGAAGAGTTCTCGTCGGTCGTGACTGGACCAACACGCCGCCGCCAATAACCGAACCCGGCGCGGCAGGCAAATCTCTTGAATCGCCGCGTCGAAGGCTACCAAGAACTCGAGTCCCAGTCCCGGCCGTTTCCGCTCGTACCACTCGGCCGCTTCCCGCGTTTCGACTTCCGCGGCAGCTTCGATTCGCCGCTTCATGCGCCGCCTTTGGAGACCAAAGATTGGCGGATGTCCTCGAGTGCGTCGTTCCAAACAAATATCCGCTCGACGTCTTGATTGTACCGAGGATCGGCGGATCGAACCAAGACAGCAACATTCCCGTTGACCAACGGCGGCGGGGCCGGCAACGTCTTGATTGCCGCCGCCTGGTCCATCTAGGCGATGGACTCAACCTTTGCTCCAGCTCTTTTCCCGGCCCCAACTCCGCCGGCACGAAGGTGCAGCAGTATTCCAGGGACGTCTTCCCTCGACCGGCCCAGAAAAAAGTCCTCCGCCCCGAAGCGGCAACACAATTCCCTGCCGGGGCTTTCAAGCCCCGGTTCTTGCCCACAAAAAAACTCCCCAGCCCCGAAGGGACGACACAACTCCAGGCCTAGTCTTGCCTCCGCGGTGCAACAGCTGGCTACAACAGCAGGCCCGGCATCGTTCGGGCGATTTCAGGCCTGCGTCACGTCGCCAGCCGTGGCTTCGCTGGCGCGTCAGACTTGTGGGCTTGGCGACTTCATCAGCAGGCTCCTCCCTCTCACGACGAGCGCGGCCGTGAGCCGGGCTGGCGAGTAACAATCACACGAATTTGGCCAGACAGTTGTTGATCTATTTCCAGGTTCAATTGAGAGTAATTATCCCCGCTCGGCACCACAGGTAGCACCTCGGCTATTTGCGTTTGGCGTAACTCCGCGTCACATTTGGGCGTTCTCCTCCGAGAAGATTGTCTCACGCAGAGGCGCCGGGGCGCGGAGAGGCGTGGAAACCGGCAACACGAGAGGGGCATGCCACCCAAGGGCCGATGAGGAATCGCGTTCGTGCTCTTAGGCTCCGCGACCTGCAGCAGCTCTACCTGTTCTCCATGTTGCTGATTCGGGCGCGCTTCGGCGGCGATCATCTCACGGCGCAAACGCCACGGCCGACGGCGTTCTATGCGTCCCGATCCAATCATCCCGCCAATCGCGATATCAACTGAGGAGCCATGCCGATTTACCCGTTGCAGGTCGGCCGTGCGGTCTTCCCAATTGC